>JAFGFK010000267.1 GCA_016931135.1 Candidatus Sumerlaeota bacterium
ATGGGAAACGGGATTTCAGGAATTCAAGGAATGAATTTAAGAAGGAATTGATTGATTGATTGATTGATTGATTGATTGATTGATTGATTGAGCAAGAATCGAGCCGGAAATATGGAAAAATAAATTTCAACATGGAAAAAAAACAAACCCCTGTTTCCAAGATAAAACAATAAATTTATAATAGAATATAACCTGGAATATCAAGAAAAAAAATGACGTATTCTATTGATTCAGGATCCCCTTTTTAACGTTTCTTGTTCTTGTGAGAACGTCTTTGCTCCAACCATTTATTGAAAGACTCCTGACTTTCCCCCGAAGTTCTCCCCGCGAGCAAACCTTCTATACTGATGTCTTCATCAATATCCTCCCAGTGAATCCCCTCGTTTTTACCTATCAATCTCCAGTTGTTTCTTTCCTTTATTGTAGCATGAACTAATCGAGGAAACCATTCCAGGGGTACTGATATTGTTCTTCCATCAATGAGGTCTAAACTGAGGGTATCCCTTGTTACAGAAATATTAATGGCTTTGGGCAACTCAACCTTCACTTCCGAAATACTCATTCCATGCCTCCAATAATAGAGATTGATTCACCTGTATAATTTCATGTATCTTAATAAAAGAAAAAGCGATATGGTCCATCATGAAGAACAGTCGGCGCTATGATTTATCACCTTTCAGAACAATCTCTCCCACAAAAGATAACAATATCTATACATTACCGCGTTTATCGTTTCAACTGTTTTCTGGTTGATCATCTGATCAGATTGAATGGGGTCAGGCTATAATATATCGGAGGGAAAATTTTTCTTCATCCATCATCGAAAAGAACTTGAAGATGTTTCTCATCCAATCTATGACTTTATCTGCGTCGTTGTTATAAAAAAGGTCAGATCAGGATATTATGAAGCGTTTTCGTAAATTCGATGAAGATATTCTTTCGCCGTTTCCTGTTGAAAAAGACCTGCAGGAAGAGGAAAGCCTGAGGCCTAAAACCACCGGGGAATTCGTGGGGCAAAAACAGACGCTTGATCAGCTTAAACTCTGCATTCATGCAGCTAAAAAGAGGTCGGAATCACTGGATCATGTTCTTTTATACGGACCTCCGGGGCTTGGTAAAACCACCCTCGCCCATATCATTGCCAATGAAATGAATGTGGACATCAAGTGCAGCTCAGGTCCTATTTTGGAACGCAAGGATGACCTCGCAGCCATTCTGACTTCTCTGAAGGAAGGCGATGTTTTTTTTGTCGATGAAATTCATCGCATGACGCGCATCGTGGAGGAATGCCTGTATCCGGCGATGGAGGATTTCAAGATCGACATCCTGATCGGGGAAGGTCCCCATGCCCGCTCCATCAAGATCGACCTTCCGCGGTTCACCCTTGTGGGCGCCACCACCAGGGCGGGAATGCTGACCTCTCCCCTGCGCACCCGTTTTGGCATCAGCTGCAGGCTTCAATTTTACCCCCCGGAGGAAATGTTCGAAATTGTGATGCGTTCCTCCCGCATATTGAAGATGGAATGTGAAGAGAAAGGGGCGATGGAGATCGCCCGGCGCTCCCGCGGTACGCCCCGCATCGCAAACCGCCTGCTGCACAGGGTAAGGGATTACGCCCAGGTAAAGGGCGACGGGCGCATTGACGCCCGGATCGCCGGCGCCGCGATGAAAATGTTCGAGGTGGATGAAATCGGACTGGATATGATGGATCGCCAGTACCTTTTAACCATCATGGATAAATTCGATGGGGGTCCTGTCGGGCTCAACACGCTGGGCGTCGCTCTGGGAGAGGATACGGAAACGATTGAAGACATCTTCGAGCCCTTTCTGATCCAGATCGGTTTTTTGAACCGCACGCCAAAGGGACGCGTGGCAACGCCCCTCGCTTACAAACATTTTGGGAGAAAGTATCCCAAATCTTCCAATCAACAAGAGATGCCTTTCTGATTTTTGCTTTATTTTGAATCATCGAAATTTTCAAATGAGATTCCATTGTTTCATGCTTTTATTTGGGGTAACCAACGGTCTGGATAAGGACGATCTTCATATCAGGGGAAAGTTTCAGGGCTTCTGTCAGGGGTTTGCGATCCACCAGGGCTCGCACCACAGTGGCAAGCCCCTCGGAGGCGCAGAAGAGATAAACATTCTGGCTGATAGACCCGGTATCGGCGCCTGCATAGAGTTCTTTGTCTTTCTCGGGCGCGCCTTTCATTTTCGACAAATCCGCCACATATACAAGGTTCAGGGGGGCGGAGGTCGCAAGATCCTGTCCTCCGGTGAGTTTGCGCAGGTCTCCTTTTGCTATCGCTCTCATGCAATTGGCTTTGGCGTCGTAATGATAGGCGCCCTCCCGCATGATGGCGTAAACCTGTACTTCCTGCCAGTTTCTGGCGGAGGGGGCGGTGCGTCTTCCGGAGTCGGGTTTGTTGATTCCCGCTGCAGCCCAGAGGAGATCGGAGAGAAGCTGGGGAGGAAGTTTTTTTTCGCTGAATGCGCGGGAGGTCTGGCGTTCTTTGAGCGCCTGCATGAGCGGCATGCCGCCCTTCATACGCGGCGAGGGAAGGGAAATATCCTTGAGTTCCTGCGCGCCGGATATGGATGAGAGAGTTGCGATTATGATGCAGGCAAACAGGATTGACTTGAATATTCCTGACATATATTCTCCCTTTCTTGAGCAAGTTCTATATATGAAAATCTTACATGATCCCGATTTTCGGTCAAGTTTATTCAGATACTTCCCCTTGACTTTCATCAAATCTTACAATTAAAGAATATTGTTGGTTTTGATAAAAAGTGGAAAATATGGCTTTGCTATTTGTGAGTATTATTACCGATTACGAAGGGGTTATGGAGGTCATATTATTATGGAAGCCATTCAGATAAAACAGACTATCTCAAAGGATGGCGAGGTCAAAATTACAGGACTTCCTTATAAAAAAAGGAGAGTCTGTAGAGATTATTATGTTCCCTCAATCCGATAAAAGATCTTCATGCGCTCATCTTACGGTTGGGAAATTGCGTAAATCCAGTTTGATTGGTTTATGGAAGGATCGGAAAGATATCGAAGACAGCTCCGCCTTTTCTAGACAACTTCGAGAGAAATTGCAAAAACGCGGAGATGTTCACTCATGATCCTGCTTGATACTGATATATTAATAGACCTGTTGCGCAAATACCATCCTGCATTGAAATGGTTTGAAACATTGTCAAAAGATGAAGAAATATGGGTACCGGGCTAATTGTCATCAGGTCAATCATGTTATATAAAAGGTTTCTCTTTCCATCAAAACCACTATGAATCAATTATCCCGCAATACATGGGTTGAGATCGATCTGGATCAATTCGAGAGAAATATCCGGACGCTGCAGGATTTTGTCGCGCGCGGCGTGAAGCTGGCGCCGGTGATAAAAGCCGATGCGTACGGGCATGGCGCGGTTCGCATGGCAACGGAACTTGAGCGGATGAATGTCGCATATCTCGCGGTTGCGATTCTTTCAGAAGCCCTGGAACTCCGCGCCAATAACATCGCCTCCCCCCTTCTCATCATGGGTTATACGGAAAACCATTTGCTCGGTATGGCTGTTCAGAATAATATCACGGTAACGATTTTCGAGTACGAACAGGCGGAGATTCTATCTAAAGAAGCGGGAAGGCGCGGCAAAACCGCGAAGGTTCACATCAAGGTGGATACAGGCTTCAACCGTCTCGGGGAAAAACCCTCGGAAAGATTCGCCGATGACATTGTCAGAATGAAGAGGCTTCCGAATCTTTCCCTCGAGGGCGTTTTCTCTCATCTGCGGCTGGCAAACCCGGAAACCGATCTGAAACAATATGAACTGTTCCGCTCATTCATAAAAAGCCTCGAGGAAAAAGGCGTTCATTTTCAGTACGCCCATATAGCAGACAGCATTGCAGCGGTTAAATACAAGGAATGGGGAATGGATATGATCAGACCCGGGGCGATCATCTATGGATACGTTCCCAAATACCAGGTCGGCATGATTGACGTCAAACCTGTGATGTCCTTCAAAACAAGGGTGACGCGGGTTCGTAAGCTGGAACAGGGCGAGGGCGTTGGATACAGCGATAAATTCCGAGCTGAAGAGGGCGCGGTCGTCGCCACGCTTGCGGCGGGTTACGCGGATGGTTATCCCCGGCATCTTTCCGGAAAGGGCGAGGCGTTGATCAGGGGAAAACGCGCCCGGGTCATCGGCATTATCTGCATGGATCAGATGATGGTGGATGTGACGCATATAGATGACGTCAAGCGTGGGGATGAGGCGATTCTTTTCGGAACTGGCGAGGGGACGCCAAGCGTTGAGGAGTTGTCGGTTCTTGCGAATACCAACAAGAACAATATCATATCCGGCATTTCGCGCAGGGCGCCGCGAATTTATATCAAAGAGGGAAACGTTCTGGAGATTGTAGATTACCTCGCTTTGAAAAAAGGAGATGGGAAATGAACATCGAAGCCATAAAAAAGAGCGCAAACGCAATTAAGCCATGGCTGGTTGAAATCCGGCGGGATTTTCATAAGCATCCCGAGCTGGGAAACAGTGAATTCAGAACCCAGGGAAAAATCGGCGAGTATCTCGAGGAGATGGGAATCCGGTTCGAGAAAATAGCGGAAACGGGGATCATGGGTTTTATAGAGGGGAAATCCCCGGGAAGGGTGGTAGGGCTTCGCGCGGATATCGACGCCCTTCCCATGCAGGAGAAAAACGACGTTCCCTATCGTTCGGAAAACGACGGGGTGATGCATGCATGCGGGCATGACGCCCATACGGCGATCCTGCTTGGAACCGCGCGCTTGCTGAACGAAAGGAAGGATGAATTCAACGGGAGCGTCAAACTATTTTTCCAACCAGCGGAAGAGAGCAGCGGCGGGGCGGAGCCCATGGTAAAGGAAGGATGCATGGAGAATCCGAAGGTGGATTTCGTGCTCGGGCTTCATCTGATGCCGTATCTTGAAACAGGACAAATGGAGACGCGATTTGGAAAACTCAACGCTGCAGCGGACAGGGTTGTGATCAGGATTCTCGGCAAATCGGCGCATGGGGCGTACCCGGAAAAGGGCGTGGACGCCATCGTGGCTTCCGCGCATGTGATCACCGCGCTCCAGACCCTTGTGAGCCGCAACCTCTCGCCTCTCAATTCCGCAGTTTTGAGTTTCGGTAAAATATCCGGGGGCGAGGCGGGAAACGCCCTTGCAAGTGAGGTAACGCTCACAGGCACGCTGCGAACCCTTGATCCGGAAACGCGGGATTTCTGCAAAACGCGGATAGAAGAGATTGCGGTCAAAACGGCGCAGGCGCTTGGCGCGAAGGCGGAAGTCAATATCACGCCCGGGTACAAACCGCTCATCAATCACGACGACATCGTGAAAGTAATCGTGGAAACCGGAACCGAGCTGCTGGGAAAGGAAAACGTATTTCTGAAGGAATTTCCGAGCCTCGGAGTGGAGGATTTTTCCTTTTTCCTGGATAAAGCCAAAGGGGCGTTTTTCCACATCGGATGCGGAAACAAGGCGAAAAACATCACCGCCCCCCTTCACAATTCCAGTTTTGACCTTGACGAGGATTGCCTCCCCATCGGGGCGCAGCTGCAGGTGGTCAATACGTTAAAACTACTGAAAAGATAATTTCGTTATTCCCCCCAAAATCCGTAATTATACGCCTTGACTTTCAATGGGTATGATTGTTAAAAAGAATCAAGTTTGTGTTGGTAGTAATAGGGAATTCATCTAAATCTTTTCAGATGAAAGGGCGTTACTAATGGAATTAGTTGATATAAAAAGGAATATCAGCCAATTATCTGGAGAGGAACGTAAAAACCTGACTCAATGGATAATAACAAATCTCGATGAAATGGATGAAGGCGAAGACAGGATTGACGCAGCCTGGCGTTGTGAGGTCCGAAAAAGAATCAAGGAGATAAAAACAGGAAAAGTGAAGATGATACCATCTGATGAAATGTGGAAGGACCTTCTATCAGCTTATGGTAAAGAAAGTTGAATATCATCCCAGAGCCAAAGAAGAAATACAAGAAGCGGCAAATTGGTATGATAGTAAGATCGAGGGACTTGGTATAGAATTCCTTATTGAAGTAAGGCAAGGCGCTTTGAAAATCTCTCAAACCTCAGAAATGTGGCAAATATATGAAGGAACGACAAGAAGATATTTGTTGAAAAAATTTCCTTTTGCCATCATTTATCTATCCACAGAGGAAAAAATCCTCATAGTCGCAGTTGCTCATTGTAAAAGAAAACCCGAATATTGGAAGGAAAGATTAAAAGAGGCTTGAACTCGTCTCCCTTTGGAATCCCAGCCTTCGGTGGCAATTAAATTTTCACTCATTTTTTTCATCTCCCATAATAGAGGTATCGTCTCTATTTATTCGGTGAGAGAAAGCGCGATGCGCGGGGCATGATGTCAAACGCGATATCCTCTCCCGGGGAAAGGGGAATCGCCTCTCCATCCAACTGGAGATAAAGAGGCTTGTCGCCGTGAATCGAAAAACTGGTCACCTTGGATCGGAAAAGGGTTTCATCTTCTTCCAATCCCGCTTTTGGTCCTGATATGCCCATCTTCGCAGCGGAAAACAGATAATCTATCGCTGTGTTTTTCTTGAAAACAAGGATTTCCATCTCGCCGTCATCCGGTTTCTCGGAGAAAAAATTGAATCCCGCATAGTTGGGGATGTTGCTCACTATCATGGAATAGCCTCGAAGTTTTTTCCCGGAGGAAGGAATGAAGATATCGAACGGAGCAAGATCATCCAGATAAAAAAGCCTTTTCATCCCCTGGTAACCGAAGGCAATGCGTTCCCAACGAACCTTTGCAGCGGGATCGATGGTATGAACCACGGAAGCGTCGAATCCCACGCTGCCGAAACAGGTGAAAAAGCGCCCCGCCGCCCTTCCGACATCGACGTTTCGAACCGCGCCCTTCAGAATAATCCGGCATGCATTTTCCGCATCCGTTGGAATGCCGAGGGAATTCGCCAGGGCGTTCACCGTTCCCAGGGGGATAAGGCCGAAGGTGAGGTCTTTTTCAAAGGCGAGATTGAATAAATTATGAATAGTTCCATCGCCGCCTCCGATAACGAGGGTGTCGAAGCCTTGCTCCTTCGCTTCATTTATTGCGTCAATGGAATGATCTTTCGAGGAAAATTTAACCAGGCGGAAGGGAGCGCCGGATTGGGAAAAAATATGTTCGATTTTTTCCAGAAGGCGTTGAGGACAATGCGCCCGATCCACAAAATTTATCAGGATAAGAATCTTCAAAATCGAAATTCCTTTTAAGTAAAATGGCAATGAAAAATGACGAAGAAAAATATCGTACAAGTCTTGACAAAGTCAAGTAAAGCGATATAGATAATCCCGCCGTTTTCTGGAAAAATTACCATAAGGCTTTCCATGGAAAGATTTTTCCACTATAGAACAGAAAAGGATGACATGACTGGAAAAAAAAGATTAACGCGCGGTTTGCTCATTGCCATCGAAGGGATTGACGGAGCTGGTAAAACGAGCCAGGCGCGGCTTTTGCGCGATGCCCTTTTGCATGAGGGCTATGACGCCATTTATCTGAAGGAACCTACGGATGGTCCTTACGGAATGAAAATCCGAGCGCTGGCAATTGATGGGCGGCACGATATCACGCCTTTTGAGGAATTCGAGCTGTTCCTGAAAGACCGAAGGCAGGATGTGGAGGAAAACATCCGCCCGGCGCTTGAAGCGGGAAAGATCGTGGTGATCGACCGTTATTTTTATTCCTCCATTGCGTACCAGGGCGCCCTGGGACTCGATCCGGAATTCATAAATCGGGAAAACCGCAAGATCGCCATTACCCCCGATGTCATGATTTATCTTTACATTCCATCCGATCTTTCCACGCACCGGATCGAGAAGAGCCGCGGGGACAGTGTGAATCTCTTTGAGAAAATCGACTATCTTGAAAAGGTCAAGGCTGTTTTCGATTCCATGAAGTATCCGGAGGTCACAAGGGTAGAAGGGGAAGGAACCAGAGAGGTAATCCATAAAAGGATTCTGGAGAGAGTGAAGAGCCTTCTCGAATCCCGGAAACAATCCGGCGAACGTTGATCCAAATATTCAATGTGTCAATCTTTATCAAAAACAGGAACGCGAGGATACTGAAATTATGTAATTCAAATGAGAGATTATGACAAAAGTCATAACCTTCCATTGGGCAAATTGTACTTATACTTCTGAAAATACATATAAAAAAGTCGAATATTCCATGTAATAACCATCACAGGGAAATTTTCCTTATTCAAAGATAATTGAATACATTAGAGTTATCCGTTTTCATTCTTCTTTGCAACCTTCTTTATCGAGTCACAGGAGAACTTCATCCATTTTCTGGCATTATTTGTGCTTTCAACAAAAATTTCATATATTCATCCTCGCTGTATGAGAATGTGATGGCCACGTTTCTCATAAGCGCCTCCTCAGTAAAGGCTTCGGATATTTCCCGAGGCCTTTTTTTTTATAGAAATCGACATCATAGAGATCCCGTTTAGAACCCTTTCTGGTAGGCAGCATGTCTAAATTCTATCATTTTGCACAGCGTATTGGATTGGAATGTGGATTTATGACCCGTTGAGGGGCATTCATGATAACGCCCGTTGAGGGGCATTCTGGAGTTTATGGGTTTTAATAATCTTCAAAGAAAATCTCATTTACAAATCAATCTGCAATGACCTTACTCTCTCTCCACCTCTCCTTATCACGCCAGGCTTTTCGTTCCGATTTCGTCATATCAAGCGCCTTTTGAACCTGCCCGCAAAAATATGGCCGTGTGTTTGATGCTTCTTGTGAAACCAGACCGTATATGCCGTTAGAAGACGCCTCATGAATTCGGAAAGATTCGTCTTTTTAGTTTCGATTAAAATCTGAAAAGAGAACGTCATCCTGATCCGCGCGGCAAATCACACGATAAACGCAACCTGCAAGATTGATTCTTTTTGGTCTTGTCATGAATAAAGCGCATAATAAATCTATCTGATATATGTCAAGTATAATATTACATAAACTCCAGACTGTTGGAATGTATAAGTTAGCTTGAAAAAAGGAAATCCTCCTGACAAAAATTTTTAGTATTAAAGGA
>JAFGFK010000268.1 GCA_016931135.1 Candidatus Sumerlaeota bacterium
CCTCGGGAAGGGCGCCGACTTCCTTTGCCTTTAAAATCGCCTCCATGTTGGAGCCGCGACCGGAAACCAGAATTGCAACGCGCATGAGTTTATCCTCCCCTTTCTATTTTGAATATTTTCGTAATACCTGTTTTCAAGAGAATAAAGGAAATTCCATCCGCAGTAAAAAAATAAAGAAGCGGGGCAGCATGAAGGGTCAACCGCCAATCGAGTCCCATGGAAGCGAGAAAGGCGCCCGGGGCTTGCAGGATTATGGCGACAAGAAGCCACTCCCATTTCTTCGAGAAGAGCGTTCTCGATAAACCAAAGAGATAAATCAGGAAGAATATCTTCCATCCTCCCAGAAGCCCGCCCCGAGCGTATCCCCCGAAGAATATGCGGAAAAGCCCTTTAATGGTTCCCGTGAAAACCTGTGGAAGGAAATGCAATCTGAAAAGATATCCCAGAGATGAGATTGTCTCTCCCCCATAGGGATCAGCTGTCGCTTGCTCGGAAGTCATGAAACCGGCTTTCCCCGCGAATTCACGGTTTCTGTAAAATCTGGCGTGGATATTAGAGGAAAAGAACGGATCGCCTTTTTCCGCGTAATTGAAGCGAAGGTGGGGAAAAATCATGATGAAAGGGATGATAAGAGATATAATCATGTCCGTTGGATTCGCCTTTTTTCTGATAGCAAAATACAGAGTCAGAGGAATCGTGAAACTTAAAGAGGTAATGCGGGTAAGGGAGCATATCCCCGCGGCGATGCCGCATCGCGCCCCCTTCCAGGAATCTTTCTCTCCCAGCCGTTCGATGCTTGCAAGGAACAACAACACGCAAAGGATGTATAACTCCATGCGAAGCCCTCGGGCGCTCATATTGATAAAGTAGGGATTTATGGCGCAGAAAAAAGACGCGAGAAAAGCCGGAAAAATACCAAACAGTCTTTTTCCCGCATAAAAGGCGGCGGGTATAACGGCGACAGAAAGCAGAACGGTCAATAAACGGAGCGCGGCGTCGGTCTTATCGCCGAATATGAGGAAGGCGGAACGGATGAACCAGATAAAAAAAGGTTCGCGGATGTAAGGCGGGATACTGGTCATTGTATCGAACAATCCCTTACCGTTCAAGGCAATATCATAATATCCCCTTGCATCCGGATCGAGCGGATGTCCAACCCTTTCGATGAGGAGCGAAAAGCGGAGGAAGAATCCAAACGCCATGATGAT
Source organism: Candidatus Sumerlaeota bacterium (assembly GCA_016931135.1). Taxonomy (GTDB): domain Bacteria; phylum Sumerlaeota; class Sumerlaeia; order MWCT01; family MWCT01; genus JAFGFK01. Next base: position 1,209 of record JAFGFK010000268.1, read on the forward strand.
AACAACAAGGAGAACGATTCTTTGTTTATCAATCCTGAAAAGATTCCATTTCAACGATGCGGATAGAAAGGCAAGCGTATATAATACAAGGAAGATCAGAAGGGCGCGCATGATGCGGGAGAGCCGCAGGGCGTCAGGAGAATACAGCAGGATTTCCATATCGCGAATGAGTAAGGAAGGCGCGTTCCCTTCCGGCGTTTCAGCGATCAATTCGATTCGGATCGTATTATTCCCCTGTGATCCCTTGATCTTCCGCATTTCACCGTTCAAGTGAATTCTTTCCGGGGCGCCTTTATCAAGCGTTGCCAGAAGACTTGTTCCCGGATCATTCACGCTATGGGTATGAATTCGTATAACAGAGAGAGATTCATTTTTCTTATACCAGGTAAAAATCAGTCTCCCCTTTTCCTTTGGCGAGAGGGAAATCGTCCTGCCATCGAAATTCCAGTTCCCATGAATTGTCCATCCATATTTTATCATTTGTTCTGTATTATGCGATAAGGGCGGGGAATATCGCAAAACAAGGGGTTTTTCCGCGCGGAAAAAGAGGGAGAGACCCCAGCCAAAAAGGAAAACCGGCACGACAACAGGGAAAAGAAAAAGAACAGTCGTGAGATTAATATTCTTTTTCCATAAGGCATCTCCCGTCATTTTAAACCCCTGAAACAAGGTCATTCAAGAATTCATAATAATCTGTCATCATTCATAATCTGCCGGTTTCGTCAAGAGATTAAAGGAAAAACGGGATCAAATCCTATAAAAATCCTGTTTGCGCATCCTGACTCAATTATCATTTCATTTTTTCTATGATTTTGATTGTAGTCTGTCCGTTTTTTTCATAAGAAAGAATTTACCATTTCGGATATTACGGGAAGGGCGATTGCTGATCAAAGCCATGTTCTGGAAAAAAAAGGAGAACTATGAGGAAGAGCGCCGGTTGATGGTGGAGCGGCAGATAAAATCGCGCGGCGTGAAAAACAAGGCGGTTCTGGAAGCCATGGCAAAAGTCAAACGCCACAGGTTTATACCGGACAATCTGAAGGCGTTTGCCTATGCGGATGAACCGCAGCCGATAGGGGAAGGACAAACGATTTCCCAACCCTATATCGTGGCGCTGATGACCGAGCTGCTGGATCCGAAACCGGAGGATCGCGTTCTGGAAGTTGGGGCGGGAAGCGGTTACCAGGCTGCGGTTCTTGCGGAACTCGTCCATCATGTTTACACCCTCGAGATCATTCCAAATCTCGCAAAGCGCTGCCGCGAAGTTCTGGAAAACCTGGGATATAAAAACGTAACCATACTCTCAAGGAATGGATTTGACGGCTTGCCGGAGGAGGCGCCTTTTGACAAGATCATGATCACGGCGGCGCCGCTTTCCATACCTGAGGCGCTGAAGGATCAACTCAAAATGGGAGGGCGCCTTGTGGTTCCGGTGGGGGATGTTTACCAGGTTCTCTATCTGGTGAAAAAAGATGAATCAGGATGTCACTCCTCCGAGGTCATTCCTGTGCGTTTTGTCCCCATGACAGGGGGCAGATAGGGTACGAGCGCCTTTTTCCACTCCTGATACGCTGCGGGTTTGAGGTGCAGTCCTTCGGGCGAATATTCCTCCTTCAACTCTCCCTTTCCATCCTTCAGAAGGGAATGCAGGTCAATATAAGGCAGGTTCAGTTCTTCTGAAATTTTCCGGATTCTTTTATTGAGTTCGATAATGGAATCATTGAGGCGGACGTATTTTTTCCCTGTGGGAAGACAGGACTGGAGGCAAAGTTTCACGCCTGGCGCCTTTTCGAGGATGGCGTTGCATATCTCGCGGTATCCAGCGGCGATCTTATCGATCGCTTCGGGGGAATTGTCGTCGCCCAGATCATTCACGCCGATGAGGAGAAAGACATGCGAGGGATTGCAGTCAAAAACGGAGGAATCGAGTCGTTTGAGGACGCCGCGCTCTCCGAGCCCCACATGATCCGCCACAATGCCGCGGTTGAGGACGCGTCGTTCCGGAAAATATTTCTTCACATCGAAGCCTTCGGTTAGAGAATCACCGAGCAGAATGACATTTTTCAATTCTGCATTTTCGTTTTTGAATACATCCACCCGGTTATAATAATGGTCGATCCATTTTTGAACAGCGGGGCTCGCTGCCTTTGATTTTTCCTGGGGAAAAACAGCGCTGCTGAAATACAAGATGAACAGTAAAGCCCATACCATCATAAGAAACCAATATCTTTTCATATCTTCCTCCTTTATTCCTGAATCCTCGTTAATTGCAGAACAAGTCTCGGTTTCCACAATGTAATCTTATGTTTTGTTTTCAGTTCCAGATGACAGGGGTTGGTAAAGGGAACTCCCGGATTCACCGGAAAACCCTCTGTAATAAATGATTCAACGGGTGAGGTTGCGTTGAATTGACCTTTCAACATATAATGATTTCCTTTTATCGCAATGGTATGATCCTCATCATTGTACGCGATAGGGAAGGCGCTGTGAAGAAGCCAGGAGATATGAGCGGGACCTGTTGTTTCAATGTCGTCTTCTATAATGAAGTCCCTTTCATTTTCATACCTTGCGGAACGGATGAATTTATTTACTGATCCGCCGTATATCCGTGGATGGGAGGCGTCGCCCTGAACGAAAAGGGATGCGCCATCCACGGAAAAGGCGATCACTTTTCCATCCGCTCCGGTGGTGAGAACGTTTTGTCCCTCGTTGTCCACGAGGATCGTATTGTGGGCGCGGGTTGTCTGTGTGAATTTCTTGTGATGCGGGCTTCCGTAATAATCATAGTAACCGGCGTCGCAGATCAGATCGTCTCCACCCGCGTGGATGATAAAATGGTTTTGATCCGCATGGGAGTGGGCGCCTCTGCCATACAGTCTTCCGCAACGAAAGGCGAATAATATTCTTTTTTGGGGATCGAACAGGGAATTATTGCTGACAATCCATCCGGCGTCCTCGAAATGAAAGGCAAAGGGGGGATTCGGCATTCCTGTTTCATTTGGGGATTTTGTTGCCATGCTCCAGAAAACCGCATCGAAGAGATAACCTGTACCGATCTCCCCTGGAATGGCGTCCACATAGCTCCAGGAGAGGGGATCTCCATACATGGAAGCGAGCCGCATCATGACGAGTTTGTCGAAATCAATCGGGGAGCGTCGTTTGGTATCTCCAAAGGGAACATAGCCACCTTGTGGAGGATGGGCGTAAATCTTGAAAAAAGCCGTTTTCTGGAGCCAGGGATGCTGATAGAGATTTACATCCACGCCTTCCTTTAAAGCGTCACAAAACTGAAAAACGAAAAAAAGCGCGTAAGACCAATAATCGATGCCTTCGTGCCATTCGCCGGATTTGCCGCCCCGGGGGAGATAAAGTCCATGGAAGAGCTGGGCGGCAAAGGAAAGCCACTCTTCCGCCCTGGGATCATGCTCCATAAGGGCAAGGGCGCCGAAACCAAGCCCCTGCGCGCAAAACCAGGAATGATTGTTATCCGCATTGTTCGTGAAACCCTGGCTGAGTTTCTTGGGAATAAAGGGATTCAGTAAACCATACATATCTTCTGTACGCATCCTGAGGCAATCAAGGATTTTATTTTTCTGTTCTTCTGTCAAAGAATCATGGAGAAGATTATAAGATAAGGAAAGGGCGTATAGGAGGGTTTGGGCGGCATGATCGCTTTCGTAAACGCTGGTGGCGCCAAGGGGATTCCACTCGCATACAGGGAGAACCACATTCAAGGCGTTATCCAGAAATGTCTTATCCCCTGTAATGCGCCAGGCAAGGCATTGAGCGGGGACATAAGTTCTGACGGCGAAACAGGCGTCGTTTTTTTTGCGCCACTGTTCCAGGTTCCATTTCCCATTGGCATATAAAGGCGGCTCTTTAAGATTTTTAATGGCGTCCGGTTGAGGCGCCCGGGCATATTCGAGAAGTTGATCCCGGTATTTCGCCGTTCTTCCCCCGCTTTCTTTGATATCTCTCAGAATGGCATTGGAAAGGTAGAATGTTTTATCCCCGGCAAATGTCATATTATTCAACTGTAATCTTAAGGAGGGAATATCGCCTGAGACCTTGAATTTTACGCTCGAAGAGGGATATTTTCCTTTCTTATCTCCATTCACGGAGATTGCGAGGGTATAGATTCCACAGGGCAATATTTCGTCCGGGGTGAAAAAATTCCTGGTAGTGATCCACTCTCTCCTGAAATCATCTCTTTCGATTATAACGGTATATTCATTGACGCCGGGAACGTTCTGCCAGTGAATGAAAGGGGGATTGGAGATCGCGACTTCCCTGGGATGAATGATCTCTAAAGGTGAGACGGAAAAACGATCCCATCCGGAGTGAGCTTGCGAAAATGAAACAAGATACAGAGACATCATCGCAGAGAGAAGGATAAATTTACGATTCGGAATCATGGTTTTCATTTGTTTTGCATCCATTAGGTTGGTTTCCTTTTTTTGCTGAATGCGCTGCCGCCATCATGACGAAGCTCAAGAAAAGGATTACGCATCCGATAAATAGAATCTGGAGGCGCCCGGAAAGGGGATTGGGCACGAGAAGGAGCAGAAAAATAAAGGCGCTGATGGAAAAAACCACGTAACCGACAATCTTCAGCTGGAGGGCGTCATTAGGCTTTCCGACCTCTTTCTCGAAATCCACAGGCGTGCGAAGTTTCCTGTAGAACGCCTCGACCTTCTTCGGGTATTCAGCGCTGGAGAATTTCCAGAAAAAAGTCGTGAGGAGAAAGGAAACCACGCCGGCTGTGAGATTGGTAAAGACGGTTTTTTCATAACTCCACTCATTTCTGTAACTCAGATATGAGAAGACAAAGGCGCAGCAAATGGAAAAGACAGCGGACCATCGGGGCGCCTTTTTTATGAAAAAAGCCATGAACATGGGAACTATCATGGGCGTTCCCAGAAGGCTTCCGAATTTCATCATATATTCAAAAAGACTATTATCTTTTTGCGTGGAAAAATAAAGGGCGCTGGAAATGATCAGGAACCCGACGACGATACTCGCGATCTCACCGACAATGAAAATCTCCCGCTGCGAAGCCTTTGGCCTGAAATAAGGAATATAAACATCCTGGCTGATGATGGCAGCGTGTCCATTCAGCATGGTGTCGAGGGAGCTCATGGTAGCCGAAAACATGGCGACAACGATCAATCCGGAAAGCCCCTTTGGGAGGAGATGCATGGAAATAACGGCGAAAGCGGATTCCGCCGGTTTCGTCAATGCCTGGGCGTTTACAATTGCGGAGAACTTGAGCCTGGCGACAATGGGGGGGATAAACCAGATAAAAGACCCGAAAAGCATCAGAAAAAAGGCGAGGGCTGCCGCTTTACGCGCTCCCCTTTCATCCTTGCATGCGTAAAATTTAGAGGAGGCGCCCATGGAATTATAAGAGATGAAAACATAACAGAACATAGCCACAATCCAACCGGAAGTAAACTGCGACTTGGGCGCCCTATCAACAAAATGAATCAGGTCGGGAAGGTTTTGTCTTTTTATTTCCGCAATCAATTCCGAGAACCCCCCGATATATCTCAAACTGAGATAACTCACCAGGAGAGCCATGGGCATCAGTATCAGGGTTTGAATGAAATCCGTTGCCATGACGCTCCATTTCCCCCCAATGGTGGAATACATCAGAACAACCATACCCAGGACAACAATCGTGATCTGGAGATTGAAACCAAACACGGCGGATGTAAAGATAGCGACTCCCAGGAGGGTTAACCCGGCCGTCAATATTCCGGGGATGACGCCGACCCATACGTAGAACTGCTGGGTTTGCGTATCGAACCTTTGCCGAATCACTTCGGGAAAGGTTATTGCCCTCATCCGACGGAAATAAGGAGCCGTGAACAGGAAATTGACAAGATAACCGAAAGAATTCGCCAGGAAGATAATCGCCACGCTGATACCGGAGGCGTAAGCCACGCCGGCTGCGCCTGTGAATGTCCAGGCGCTGAAGGCGGACATGAAGACGCTTGCGCCCACCAGCCACCAGGTTGCCCTGCATCCGCTGCGGAAATAGTCGCTGAAATTCCTGATGAGCCGTCGAAAGGCAAGACCTGTCAACAGCATGAAGATCAGATACATCGAGATAACCAGATATTCCGTTATGGTTGGTTTCACGATACTCCCCTCATATCACTTCAAGTTAAAATAATAGGGAAACAAGGCGAGGGTGGGCTCCTTTTGAAAAACATGAAACAGGATTATCATGCGTTTTGCAAGAGGCGGAAAAAAGAGAAGAGGGGAAGACATGCCTTGCGGGAGCGCCTGAGCATAGGTTAATTGTCCTCCTCTCAAGAATTCCTGAATGAATTCGAAGATGCCGAGTTGGCGGGGAAAGACTTCGATTTTGACATGCCGGGCTGCGGGGATGCCCGCCATTTCTTTCGCCAGCTCGATGGCGCGCTCGATTCCCCCGAGTTCATCCACAAGGCGCCTTTCAAGAGCCTGGTTTCCTGTCCATACGCGTCCTTCCGCGGAAGAAAGAACCTGTTGCCTTGAGAGTTTCCTGGATTGAACGACCTTATTCACAAAATCGTTGTAAACGACAAGGGAGATTTTCTCAATGGCGGCGCGCTGATTTTCGGAAAAGGGGAATGCGGGAGAAAAAAGTCCGCTGTTTTTCCCGCGGGATATGACTTCCACATGGACTCCGATTTTATCGAACAAATCCGCCAGAACCGGTTTGCCCGTTATTACGCCGATGGAACCTGTAATGGTTCCCGGTTCCGCAACGATTTTATCCGCGCCAACCGCTATATAATAACCGCCGGAAGCCGCCACATCGGATAAGGAAGCTATGACGGGTTTCTTTTCGCGGGCTTTTTGAAGCATGCGCCAGATCATATCCGAAGCCATGGCGGAACCTCCGGGGCTGTCTATTCTGAGGATGATCGCCGCAATGGAGGAATCGTCCATGCATTCCCGGATTTGCTCGATCAGGTCTGCGGAAGCGATAATTTCCTCCTGGAAGGGGTAATCCTCCCTTTGACCTGGCACAATGGCGCCACTGGCTATAACCAGGGCAATGCGGGATTTGGGTCTGTCTTGCGGTTCCGGAAGAGGCTGCTGAAACAGAAACGTGAAGATATTGATCGTGGGCGCCTCGGACTTGGGGCGATCGTAATCCCTGATCACCTTGAGATAACGCGTCAAACCATCCTCGATTTCCTGATACAAATCCTGGCTGTATCCGAGCGAATCGACAAGCCCCTTGTCCTTCGCTTCCTGAGGGGTGAAGGGTCCTTCATCCAGGAGCTGGCAAACGGTGTCTGTGGTCAGATCGCGATCCTGTACGAGAAAACCAACGAGCTGATCGTAATAATCATTGAGAATGGCGGAAAGCATTTCCCTGGAGGCGTCGGACATGCGGCTGCTGGTAAAAGTTTCGGCAGCGGTTTTGTATTTGCCGATGGGGATGACGTCCACCTCTATGCCCAGTTTTTCCAGGAGGTCTTTGATATAATACGATTCCATGCGAAGCCCTGTGATCATGAGCGGCGAGGAAGGGATCAGCGTGATTTTATCGCAGGCGCAAGCCACGAGGTAACCGGCAAGGCTTTCCCCGGTAAGGATGGCATAGGCTTTTTTCCCGGACTTGCGGAAATTGTGAATCGAACGACGGATTTGCTGAATCTTCGCCCAGCCGATCTGGGGCTGGGATATTTTTAAAATGACGCCCCCTATCTCGGGATCATCCTGCGCCTTTTCCATCAGATCTATATACTGATTCATGGTTCTGTAGCGAGGGAATATGAATTCATAAAGTTCGGGTTTTTCATTCACCGGGCCGTTGATCTCGATCTCCACATATTTGTTGGGAGGAGAAGCCGCCCGCGCCTTGACAAAAGTCAAAACAAAAACCGTCGAGAAAAACAAGACAAGATATAATGAACGCTTTTTCATGATCATCTCCTTGTATCAATCGCTACAGTAATCTTTCCTTCTATATCCTCCCCAAAAAAGAAAGAATAATCGACAGGGCTGCCACGGGCGCGGTTTCAGCCTTGAGAATTCCCTCCCCCAGGGAGCACAACGCCGCGCCATAATGAGCCGCGAGGTCCGCCTCTTCCTGGAGAAATCCACCTTCGGGACCTGTTACCAGAAGAAATCCACGGAAGGGGATGGATTGCCCGGGATAATCTTTCATGTCCAATGGAGTAGAGCGCGATATTTCCGGCGAGAGAGAGGTCATGATCCCGGAAAGAACATGGGATAAAAGGGGCAAGCCAGGCATTTCATAAGCGAAAAAAATCTTCCTGTCTTGAGAAAAAGTCTTCAGAAGGTTTTCGAGAGAATCGAAACATTGCAAGCGAGGAACGAGCGAACGGCGGGAAATCCGGATGGAATCAAGGATGATTTTTTCCCATCGCTTCATCTTCCCCATCATTCCCGCATTGCCGGGATGGGGGATGCACCGTAAGGAGGGAAAGACGCAAAATCCCGCGGCGCCGAGTTGGGAAGCCATGCGGAAGACCGTTTCCAGTTTATCCGCTTTCAGAAAAGGAAGCGCCATGTTCACATTGAGCGATTCGAAAGACTCGCCTTTCACGGGGACATTTCCCCGGGGAGCGGCGCTGGCATCGGAATAATGGGGATAACGTTCGGAAGACGAGATAATACGCATGAGGCGAACCATCACCCCATCGGGGGAAAAGGAATCGACGACAGCGTCTGCTTCCATTCCCTTCCCGTCAAAAAGAGCAATGACGGTCCCCTTGCGGATTCGCAGGACATTCCTCAAATGATGGCTTTCTCCCTGGGGAAGATCGAGAAGCGTTCCGGCATCCGGGGAAAGGTCTTTCAGGTTATCGATGTAAAAACGGCGTTTTTTCATACCATAATCAAAAAAAGATATTGAAACTCTTCCTGATTCATCAATAGTATTATTTATGACGTACCGAGAAGGCGTAAGTCAAGATTCATCGCCTTGTTATTCAGGAGGTTTTGGCGACGGAGTCATGATACGCCGGTAGAAGAGGTTTTGAACATGATCTGTCCGGAATGCAAAAAGGAGATAGCGCTGGGCGTCAATTTCTGCCCATACTGCGGTACGAGCGTAATAGAATATCATCAGAGTCATGTTGACGGGATTCGATTTTTCTGTGAAGGGCGGTACGATCAGGCGCTGCGAAAACTCAAGGTGGCGTGCCTTACGGACCCGACGAATCCAACGATCATCAAGGATTGCGGACACGCCTATCTCCACAGCGGGGACCTGGCGAACGCTGTGGAATGTTATGACAAGGCGGAGATGCTGGGTGGAAATTTCATTGATATCAAATACAACCGCGCGCTTCTTTCTTTGAACGAAAGACGCCTGGATGAAGCGAGGATGTTACTCGCGTCGATCGTTGAGAATCCCCCCGCTTTCAAACCCGGGCAGTATTATTTCGGGCTCATGTTTTCGGACGTGGAGCATTTTCTGGCGGAAGTGCATCTCTATCTCGGGCTCATCCTGAAGGAAGAGAAGGATTTAGAAAACGCCCTGCATCATTTCAAGATATCCTATGAACTGAATGATGAAAAAATCTCTGCGCTCCATAATCTTGCCGATCTGCATCTCCATCTGAAACAATATGGAACGGCGATTGAAAAATATCACGAGTTGATGAACCGCATGCCCGCGGGAGACGAGTTGATCGATATCCACATCAACCTCGCCATGGCGTATTACCGGAACGCGCAAACGGAGGAAGCCATATCCGAGTTGCATTGGATTCTTCGGCGTGATCCGGGGAATCCAACCGCCATCCACAACCTGAACCAGATATACGAAAAAGAAGGGATCATCAAGGGAAGCGAAGATCAGAAGAGTCGGATTCAGATCGTCAATCTTACGGAAGGGGCTTCGCCGATTTTTGGATTGACAAGGGGGGACGGTTCGGAATCATCCC
>JAFGFK010000269.1 GCA_016931135.1 Candidatus Sumerlaeota bacterium
ACCTGGATTTTTATAGGGATTGACCCCCGATTGCAGAAAAAAACTCAGGATAGTTTGAAGGATTTTTATAGAGTTTGACCCCATAGCGCAACCACTCACTCGGAAAACTGATGTGCGCCCATCTATTTTCTTTGATGAATACGACACTTGACATATTAATTCAGTATTTTTAATAATTTCTTTATGATTTCATAAAGACTTCCTGTGATGATCAGAATAACGATAAAAACTCATATTCTTTCATAAAGGATGGTGAAAAATGAATATCAGTAAAGAGTTGCTGGAAAAACTGCTGATTTTCCAGAAAAACGAAATCACAGAATATCATATTTACAGAAAGTTGGCTGAAAAAATCAGATGCCCTGAGAATCGACGCATACTGGAAGACATCGCTGATGATGAACTCAGGCACTACAACGTTTGGAAATCTTATACCCAACAGGATGTGTCTCCTGATTCCTGGAGAATCTGGAAATACTACTGGATCAGCCGTATATTGGGTTTTACCTTTGGCGTCAAGTTGATGGAGCGTGGGGAGGAAAACGCCCAGAACAGCTATGAGCAAATGCGGGAAGTGATTGATGAGACTAAGAACATCATAGATGATGAGAACAAACATGAAGAGGCTTTGCTCCAGATGCTCGATGAAGAAAGAATTCGGTACGTAGGATCCATGGTTTTAGGCTTGAATGACGCCCTGGTGGAACTGACAGGCGCCCTGGCGGGTTTGACCCTGGCGCTGCAAAATACGAAACTCATCGCCCTCACGGGATCGATCACAGGGATTGCGGCGGCTTTATCCATGGGCGCCTCCGAGTACCTCTCTACCAAGGCGGAAAAATCTTTCAAGAATCCGGTAAAGGCTTCGATTTACACCGGAGGGGCGTACATATTCACGGTACTGTTTCTCATCCTTCCTTACCTCTTGCTGAAAAACTACTATTTATGTCTGGGTTTGACCCTGGCAGGCGCGGTCCTGATCATCGCCTTGTTCAATTTCTATATTTCCGTGGCAAAGGATGAATCCTTTAAACGCCGATTTCTCGAAATGGCGGGATTGAGCCTCAGCGTTTCAGCCTTCAGTTTCCTGATAGGTTTCCTTATTCGCTCTTTCCTGGGCGTTGACATCTGATGAATGATTCAAGAGTGATCCTCCGATTATATTTTAAAGGGAGATACGTCTAAACATGGAACCATGTACGAAAATGAACATATTGTACATACTACAAAATATGGGATTATTTCTCCCGACGCAGTCAATTTTGTCCAGTCATTGATGTCTTTCCAGGTTTTTCGCGCCTTCAGGCAGTTTATGAACATGCGGGGGAAATTGCGCAAAATTAACAAAGATCTTATTGATTTTTATGACTCCATGAATACTTATAGTGAAAATCTACCGAAGGAACGCTTAAATCCATCTCTTGGAAGTATGAAAGTAAATGAATAAAATTTCCCTTGAATTTCATTTATCAGGAGAAAACATAAAAAAATATGTTTTATTTGATGACCTTGAATTTTATCCGTTATTTTTTTGAAATGAATAAATCTCGGAATCATGCAAATGAGCAGATATTATCCTGAATCAAAAGTTGAAGTTAGAGGTTTCACCGCAAGGCATTACGATGTCTTGATGGACGTCATAACCATTGGACTTTATCCTTCATTCATCAAGAAAGCCATTGAGGCAATGAACATTAAGCCTTCCGACAAAATCCTTGATTTGGGAGCGGGAACGGGCAGAAACGCTTGTTTGATGATGAAACGTCTTTCTGCAAACGGCGAAATACTCGGGATTGACATATCTCAAGAGATGATTTCCCAGTTTCAAAAGAAATGCGCCGGTTTTTCTAACGCGCATATCGTCGAAGCAAGGCTTGACAAACCCTTACCCTGGAAGGATAAATTTGACAAGGCGTTTATTTCTTTTGCGCTTCATGGCTTTCCCCATGAGGTAAGGGAACAGATCATAGAGAGCGTATGGAAGGCGTTAAAAAGTGGAGGCGCATTTTTTGTTCTCGATTACAATGAATTCTCATTGAAGAAAACGCCCTTTTATCTGCGTATCCCTTTTAAATTGATGGAATGTCCCTACGCCTTTGATTTTATTCAAAAAGACTGGAAAAAGATATTGGGGGAAAAAAGATTTACCGATTTTGAAGAGCATCTGTTTTTTGGCAAATACGTAAGATTGCTGAAAGCGGTAAAATGAATAATATAACAAAAGAATCCGACGTTTTAAGAATAGTTAAGGAAGATATTCTCAGATTTCTCGGCGAGAGAAACAGAGAAGTTTCCATAGACATTATAAAAGATGAGATCAAGGTAATCTTTTCTCTGATTTTCGAGGCAATCGGCGAGCTTGAAAAAGAAGAACTTATTGACTCTCATAAGGATTTTTATCAACTGAATGAGAAGGGAAAGACAAAAGCAAGAGATATTCTACGGAAACATCAGGTTTTCGAGGATTATTTTAAAAAAACGAGATCCGAACGTGAGGCGCATGAAATAGCCCATATCCTCGAGCATTACGTTTCCCGGGAAGTCACTAATAATATAATAAAATTGTCAACATTCCAAAAGGACGGCGTTCCTTTAACAGACATTGAAGGGGGAGATAAAAGACTGATTACGGACATTATGATTTCAGCTGATACAATGTTTGAAAGATTGGTCAGCATGGGAATATTGCCCGGAGAGGATATAATTCTTATAAGCAGGCTTCCCAATGTTGTTATTGTTAACGTTGGGAACAAGAAGTACGCTTTGGACAAAGATATTGCCAATAAAATCAAGGTATTGAAGGATGAAGAATCTTAAAATTTTGTTGATTGGTCAGCCGAATGTAGGGAAATCATCATTACTGAACGCATTGGCGGGGCACAAATCTTTAGTATCTAATTATCCGGGAACTACGGTGGAAATAACTCGGGCGGAAAGGGTATTTAATGGCGTCAGGATCGATTTGCTTGATACTCCCGGAATATATTCCATATCAGACAGAAGCAAGGAAGAAAAAGTTACTGAAGAGATTTTATTCGAAGGCGAAGTGGATGGCGCAATCGTTATTGCCGATGCGACCGCTCTTGAGAGAAGCCTTTATATGGCTCTGCAAATATTGGAATCTCATATTCCGGTCATTTTAGCCTTGAATTTTATGGAGCAAGCTCAAAAGGCTGGAATCAAAATTGATTATGAAAAATTGCAAATATTCCTCAATATCAAGGTCATTCCCATAAACCCTATAACCAGGAAAGGCTTGGTTGACCTCATGGACGCCGTGATAAATATCCATAAAAAGCCAACATCTGAATTTGACGTCCAATACGATGACCATATAGAATTTGCGATCGGGAAAATATCACGTCAGGTGGAAGGAAGACTGCCTGCAAGATTCGTCGCGTTAAGAGCCCTTGAGGAAGATGACGATTTCTATAAATATCTGGCGAATAAAGAAGTAATCAAAGAGGTAAAAGATATTCTGGCTCATGATCATCCGAAGGTTTTGGAAGATATATGTATAATGAGGTATGGCACAGCTTCATTCATAGCGGGGAAGGTTACTGAAATAACATCCCTCAAGAAAAGGAAAACATTTGAAGAAAGAATCGACCGGATTTTTTTACATGAGAAAATGGGTCCTTTGATCACGGCTTTATTTATAATAGTCATCTTTGGAACCTTGCTTTATCTTGGCAATTTCTCCCAGGATTTTCTCATGAGCCAGACAGAAAGACTGTTATCGTATTTTCATTTTGCCGGGAAATCGGTTTTTTCTTTAGTCATATTCCAGGGTATAACCGGCGTCGCCGCAGGCGTTTCAATCGCTTTACCCTATGTGTTTTTGTTTTATTTGATATTAGGATTGTTGGAAGATATAGGGGTTCTTTCCAGATTTATCGTAAATGCGGAAAGGTTTTTGAAAAAATTGGGATTACCAGGAAAATCATTCATTCCTTTAGCATTAGGTTTGGGATGTACTGTTCCGGCAACCAGAGCAACCAGAATTTTATCTTCTTCAAGTGACAGCATTTATACTACCGCATTGCTTGCTTTTGTGCCATGCTCGAGTCGGATAGCCATAATTATGGGGATAGTCGGATTTTATGGAGGCGTAAAGTTGACGTTTTCCGTTTTAGTCTCTATATTGATCGCTGCATTGATATGGACCTTTGCGATGAAAATAATCTTCAATATTAAAAGTGAACCTCTGCTGTTGGAACTCCCTCCTTACAGGAAACCCATACTTCAAAACCTTATTGCCAAGAGCTGGATAAGAATGAAAGATTTTGTGTATGTTGTTATCCCTCTTCTGGCGCTTGGAGGAATGACTTATAGTATTTTGGATATTTCAGGTCTTACCGATAATATAGTTAAACCACTCTCGCCAATTTCTAATTGGTTGGGTCTGCCCGACGTAACGGTTATTCCCTTAGTCTTTGGATTTTTACAGAAAGATTTAACCGGCTCTATGCTTGTCTCCGTATTGGGCGTTAACATATCATTTATGCTCACGCCTTTACAAATTTACTCCTTTGGCTTAGCGACTACGATTGGGATTCCCTGTATAATCGCTTCAGGAATGCTTATGAAAGAATTTGGATTTAAAAAATCTGCGCTTTTAACATTTGCGTCAATAATCTATGGAATATTATTTGCCGGTATATCCTGGAGAATAATCTCAATCTTCGCTTGATATCTATTTTTATATCCGGAAGATGTGGGAGATGATGCAGAGGTAAATATTTCCGCCGCATGGTTCGGAATGGTTTATTATGCGGCGTTAAATCCGAAGGTAACAGAATGAGGCGATCATTTATCATACATTTCTCTGAAGGCGTACTTGGATTCTTTTTTATGATTCTTTGCTTTCGCATTTCCGCTCAAAGCGTATCCTTGCCAGATAAAGGGATATGGGTTCGGCCTGAGAGCGACTATACTTATGCAACGATTCAACTTGATGATATGAAAAGAGCAGGATTCACGGATGTGTTTGTTGAAACCTTTTATCACGGGTTTGCCATTTTCCCCAGCGAGATAGTCCCTATTCGCCCTGAAATGAATAACAAGGATATGCTGCATTTTTACCTTACTGAAGCCAAAAAAAGAGGCATGAAACTTCATTGCTGGATCGAGACCTATTACTGGGAGGTCGATACAACCCAATATCCTCAATTTCCCAAAACCACCCTGTTTGATGATCATCCGGAGTGGCGCGCCATTTTACGTGATAGAAATACTACAGAAAAGGCTGAATTTGCGCATATATTTGCAAATCCCGCTCATCCGGGAGTCCAGAAACTTCTTGTGGATTTCATCCGTGAAATCATCATGAAATATCCTCTTGACGGCATTAATCTCGACTACCTGAGATATCCCAGCGGTCCCCCGGATGCCGGTTATGATGATTATACCACTGCAGAATATAAAAAATTAAAGGGCTTGGATCCCAGGACAATCCCTGTGGATCCTGATAACATGGATTGGCGCGAATGGGTGGAATTCCGGGAGGATCAGGTTCTTGCCCTCACCAGAAAAATAAAGGATACCAAGGATGCAATAAAAAAGGAAGTCATACTTTCCGCCGCCATCTTCCCCGGCGCGCCGGAAAATCGCTATAAAGACGCTCATTTTCAGAATTGGCGGAAAATGGACTATCTCGATGTCATCATACCCATGGTTTATTCCCCCACCCTCAAAGGAATTGAAGAAGGTATTATGAATGTCCAAAGATTCATCCCCACAGGCAGTAACATCAAACTCATGCCCGTTCTTGCCATCAGGAGAAAAAATATCGATGCCTACTCGGGAGCCTATCATCCTCTCATGATCGACCAGATGAAGATCATTGAAAAACTCAATCTGCCCGGGTTCAGCGTTTTCTGCTACAGCTGGATGATGGACAGTGAGGAGGGATTGAATCTGTTCAAACCCGGGAAATAATGATATATGCAGAGGATTATATACCAGGAGGCAGTGACACATTTTGATCGTAAAAAGGGAAAGGTGAAAATCATGCAGGGAATTATTTATGGTATGTCGGGGGCGCTTTTGTTCATGTCTGGTTATTCCAGGGTTGAAGCGAGTATCGATAAAAATATTGTGTATGGCATGTATTCCGGGTTGGCGCTTCTTATGGATGTTCATTATCCTGAAGCTCCGAATAAATGCGGCATCCTGTTCGTTGCCGGAAGCGGGTGGCAGGCGCCATTGACATACAACGCCCAGCCCTTGAAGGAAAAAACCTCCCAGAATGATATATGGATTCCGCCGCTCCTTCGCGCTGGTTACACAGTTTTCACCATCAACCACCGCGCCGCGCCCAGGTTTCATTACCCGGCTGCGCTTGAGGATGTGCAGCGCGCTATACGATTTATACGCTTTCATGCTGAAAATTATGCCATTGATCCAAACCGCATCGGAGGCGTTGCCGGATCATCGGGCGCACATCTTGTCTGCCTTGCAGCCATGCTCGGCGCGCAGGGAGTCACAGACGATCCTGATCCTGTCAACCGCGAACCTGCAAGCCTGCAGTGCGTTGTCTTACGGGCAGCGCCGATTGACATGATGGACATGGCAACCAAAGCTGATTCGGAAGGCATTGCTTATGCCGTGTCATTCATGGAAATGTTTCCCTCGAATGCTGTGCCTGTTGCAAAGATATATGCTGATGCGTCTCCCATCACTCATATCTCAAGTTCCTCCCCGCCGGTTCTTTTGATCCATGGCGATACGGATAAAAAAGTTCCTTTTCAGCAATCTGTTATGATGGAAAAGGCGCTTCACGCGGTGAATGTACCGGGAAAACTGCTGACAATTCCAGGTGGGGGGCATGGTCCGGATTTCGAGGCTGAGGGAAAGCCCCATCCTGAATGGCCCGACTATCTCGGAGAAACGATGCGCTGGCTTGATCGGCATTTGAAGCCCGCCCCTCTTCGAGGTAAAGATAAGCAGTCATGAGGCGGGTGCACATCATTTTTCTTGGTGAAGAAAGGACAAAGGAAACGGGGTCAAACCCTATAAAAATCCAGGTATTGTTGCATAAATATA
>JAFGFK010000270.1 GCA_016931135.1 Candidatus Sumerlaeota bacterium
AAAGATTGATCTATGATCCATTAATATACCCATTTTATTTCTCCTGGAGGATGCAATGAAAGGCAAATCCGTATATATCATCGCGCTGATCGCCATCATTCTCGTGGTAATCGTCTTGTTGGCGGAAAAACCGTTCCAGCAATCTACCGAGGTGGAATCCACGCCTGATTCCCTGAAGACCATCGAGCGCCTTCCCGTTCTGGAGAAGGTCTCCAGTGAAAATGCCTTCAAAATTCAGATATTCCGGGGAGATGGCGGTACATCCACCACCCTGGTAAAGGTGGATGATCAATGGTTCGTCAATCCCGAACGCCGCTATTCCGCATCGAAAAACAATACCCAGAGGATTTTCGACGCCCTCAAGGATATAAAGGATGGGGAAGTCGTTTCCACCAATCCTGAAAATCATGTCAAATTCCAGGTGGATGGCATAACATCCACACGGGTGAAATTCTTTGGAAAAAACAACGAAACACTCGCCGATGTCTATGTGGGGAAAATGGGCATGAATTACATGTCCCCCTCGAATTATATCCGCAACGCAGGTTCGGATGACGTGCTCTCAGTGGAGGCTTCTTTGACGTATCTTTTCCAGGTTGGGGATGAGGCATGGCGGGAACGTACGATTTTCAGCCATGATCCTTCCAGCATCACTTCTTTTACCATTCGGGAACCCGGGAAATCACCGATCAAAATCGCCCGCATGGCGTCGGATGAATGGACATGCCTCGAACCCGATATGTTCATGATCCGAAAGGACATCGGCAACAGAATGGCAAGTTCCTTCGCCAGGCTTCAGGCTTCCAGTTTCGTGGAAGACTGGCCTCAGAAATCCTTCGAGGAATACGGGCTGGATTCTGACGCCCTCTCTCTTACCGCCTCCCTGAAAGATTACAGCTCCACGCCTACCCTTTATATAGGCGCCAGGAACGAAGATGAGAGAAACCAGTGGTACGTACGCGCCGAAGGGCAGGAAACGGTCTATCAAATTTATCAATATGCCAGAGATTCCCTTGTAAAAACCCTCGAAGAACTCAAACCTACGCCCACGCCCACGCCCACCCCGGAGTCTTCTCCAACCGAAGCCTCTCTAACGGAAAAAGTCAGGGAAGAAACCCTGAAAAAGGCCGAAGATATCCAAGGCATGACAGAAGAAGAAAAACAGGAGGCGATTCAGGAAAAACTCGATGAAATCATTGAAAAAGCCGATAAAGACAAGAAATTGAAGCAAACAGGAGAGAGCGGCGAGGAAATCCCGGCTTCGGAATCTGAAGAAAAGTAGAAGAAAGACATGAGATATAGAAAACCGGCTCTTGTATCAACGAGCCGGTTTTTTTATTCTTGAATCCGATGAAGTTACACAGCCTTCTTGACAAGGCCGGATTTGAGACATCGGGTGCAGACGTATTTCTTGGTAACCGCGCCGTTCTTCTCTATAACGCGAATCTTCTGGATATTGGCGTTATAGGGGTGTTTCGTCCGGTTATGGGCATGGCTCACGCGATAACCCATTTGCTTTTTCTTCCCGCATATTTCACACATAGCCATAATTTTTCCCTCCTTTTACAAACCAAAGCAAGTAAAACGAACGCATTCTCTGCATGATTTCCCATGTCGCCGTCAAGAGTTTTTTTCATGCGCCTGTATTTTATCATCCATCGAAGCGACATCTTCTACGGGGCGATCCCCTTCCTCATGTCTCTTTTTCGCCTCAATATACCTTTCTATGATCTCTCGCAGGCTCTCGTTTTCTTTCCGGAGCTCATGCGTCCTCATATATAAAAGAAACATGATAATGAACAAAAGTCCGCACAGAATGAATAGAAACAACGCCTCCCTGATAAACATTGAAAACTTCTCCGTTCTATCTTTCCATTACAAATATAACGAATTCCTTATCCCCGAGATTGAAAGCGACTTCAATCAAAAAAGGCGATCATTTTTTTTACTTCTGCCTTGACTCCCTTAATCCGCTTCTCATACAAGAGATAGCCAATATTGTATGATATGAAATTTATTCGTTTCCGAAGGAGTTGAAAAATGAAGATTTCACGACATGTTAAAAATATCACTCAATCCATGACTCTCGCCCTTTCCGCCAAGGCTAAACTTATGAAAAAAAATGGCATCGATGTTGTGGGTTTTGGAGCGGGCGAACCGGATTTCGACACCCCTGAACACATCAAGATCGTAGCCATCGAAGACATCCAAAAGGGAGTCACCAAATATACTCCCGCAAGCGGAACCTTGGAATTGAAAGAAGCAATCTGCAAGAAATTCAAGCGTGACAATGGACTCGATTATGCGCCGGAACAGATTATTGTCTCCCCCGGCGCAAAATTCTCCCTTTACATCGCCATCTTCGCCCTCTGCGACCCGGGGGACGAGGTAATCATCCCCTCTCCCTACTGGCTTACTTATCCCGAACAGGTGAAAGCGGCAGGCGGAACGCCCGTTTTTATCAAAACCTCGATAGCGACCGAATTCAAAATGACGCCCGAGCAATTGAAAAAAGCCATCACGCCCCGCGCCTCGATCCTGATCCTCAACAGCCCTTCCAACCCCACTGGAGCCCTTTATACCCGGGAAGAATTGGCAAAAATCGCAGAAGTCATTCTTGAATCGAATATCACGGTCATCTCTGACGAAATTTACGAATTCCTTGTTTACGATGGAGAAGAGTTTGTCAGCTTTCCATCGCTTCATCCCGCTTTGAAGGAAAAAACCATCCTCGTCAACGGCGTTTCAAAGACCTATTCCATGACCGGATGGCGGATCGGGTACGCCGCAGGTCCCAAAGAGGCGATCAGCGCCATGAGCCGACTCCAGAGCCACAGCACATCCAACCCCACATCCTTTACGCAAAGGGCGAGCGCTGCAGCCATTCTCGGCGATCAATCCTGCGTGGAAAAAATGCGTCTTGCCTTTGATGAACGCAGACAATACATGGTAAAACGCCTGAGCGCCATACCCGGCATTCAGTGCGCAACGCCAAAGGGCGCCTTTTACGCCTTTCCCAATGTCAAATCGCGTTACGGTAAAAAACTGGCGGGAAAAATTGTCCAGGGTTCCATGGATCTTTCCAACATTCTTCTGGAAGATTTCAGAGTCGCCGTGGTTCCGGGACTCCCATTCGGCGATGACGAATGCATCCGCCTTTCTTACGCCCTTTCCATGGAAGACATTAAAAAGGGTTTGGACCGCATCGAAGAAGCCTTTCGCTCCATTTAAAGCTGATTGATTGTCGGGGACTGTATTAAAAATCCGAACAAGGGGTCAAACCTTCATCGCTTCCGCAAACCGCTTCATAAGTACTTTTGGGGGTCAGTTTATATAATTATATACTGAAAACCATTGACAGAACAATCATAAAAATGAACCTTTTAGTATTATTATGGCACGTCAAAGGCGCATCAATCTTCCATCCTGTCTTTATCATGTCATTTGCAGGAGCAACCCGGGATGTTGCCTTTTCCTGAAGGATGCGGATAGACGTCATTTTCTTAAATCCCTTGAGAAATACAGCGAATTGTTCCAATTCAAGATTCACGCCTTTTGCCTGATGGATACCCATGTGCATCTCCTGGCGGAGAGCGCCGCTGCCAATCTTTCGGAATTCATGAGGCGGCTGATTCTCTCGCACACGGTCTGGTTTCATCAACGGCATGACACCCACGGACATCTTTTTTCCGGCAGATTTAAAAGCCTCGTAGTAGATAAGGAGGCGTATCTTCTGGCTTTGACGCGTTATATCCACCTTAATCCTGTTGAATCCGGTATTGTGAAGAAAGCGGAAGATTACCCCTGGTCGAGTCTTTGCTTCTATGCTGCGCCACACATTGCGCCCCCTTTTCTTTATACAAGGGAGACGCTGCTCTGGTTTGGCGGAAACCCCCAGGAATACCTTAGATATATACGGGAAGGATTGGATGAAGGTACGAAACCGAATATCCTGAAACAGCGATATATAGGCGCTGAGCACTTTGCAAAAAGGATCAATGCCATGCAGGAGGCGAAGATGGGGATTGATCCGGGTACCATGGAGAAGGAAAAGCGTGAACAAATTTATGCTGAAACGCGCCTTAAGATGATGTGCCAGAAACTTGGGTGCAAAGTGGAGTTTTTTAAAGCAAAACGGAAAAAAGACAAAAAATACCTTTATGCGCTTGTGGTTCTTGTTTATCTTCTCAGGGAGAACACCGAGTGGAGTTATCGGAAAATTGCCGAATTTACGGGAATTTCCACCATTTATGCGCAAAAAGTGTATGGGAATACGGGAAAGATGCTGGAAATAAAGGAGATAAAGAATTGGATTCGGTATCTTAATAAAGCCCTATAAGTATATAATTATATAAACTGACCCCCTTACATTTTATATGGGGCTTTGGGGATACAAACAGGACATGACTGTCCCGGTTTTGTCATCTAATCATATCACACTTTACAGCCATAAATACACGTTTGTATCACATGTTAAATCATTTACAATAATAACAGGAGTACTCCGATCTTATTAAGTCCTGTTTTTACAGGTCTTTAATATAAGATTGATGAGAGGGATTTTGCATATGAAATGCAAATGGCATGTTATTTGCTCCTTATGACGACAGAATGTATGAAGGTAT
>JAFGFK010000001.1 GCA_016931135.1 Candidatus Sumerlaeota bacterium
AACGCTGTTTCTTTTTCTTTTATAATAGAATCTGATAGGTTTTTCTGTGGTTTGAAGAAGGGTTTAGAGATTATCCACAGGTTTTTTATTTTCTACCACGAATTTCCACCAATTCTCACGAATTTTATTATACAGGATCGCTATGAATTTAAAAATCTACTTGGAGCATCATGTAGTTTAATAAAGAATTAACAAGGATATACAGGATATTCAGGATTTATATAATTATATCCTGCCCATCCTGTCCATCCCTGTTAAACAATTAATCGCTCCTATTAGTAACTGGGATAAAGGGGATGAACGGGATAAGATGCCATTATCGAATTTCTTCCCCTTCTCAAAATCAAATATCTCTCACTTCAAAACCTGCGCGATCCTCTCCAGCGCCCAGTCGATTTCCTCCTTTTTGATCACAAGGGGAGGGGCGAAACGGATCACGCGTTCGTGCGTTTCCTTGCATAACAGCCCTTTGTCTTTGAGCTGAAGGCAGTATTTACGCGCGTCGCCCGCCTCTTTATGCAGTTCAACGCCGATCATTAAGCCTTTCCCGCGCACCTCTTTGACAATCGGGCTTTTGATCTTTTTCAATTCTTCCATGAAATAAGAACCGAGTTTTGCTGAGTTCTCGAGCATGCCTTCTTCCACGAGAACCTTGAGCGCGGTTCGCGCAACAGCGCATGCGAGGGGATTTCCCCCATAGGTGCTCCCATGATCCCCGGGCTGGAAAACCCCCAGCACCTCTTTGTTCGACAGAACCGCTGAAACGGGATACACGCCTCCGGAAAGCGCCTTTCCCACAAGCGTCAAATCCGCTTCCACGCCTTCATGTTCTTCCGCCAGCATCCTCCCTGTTCTGCCAAGCCCCGTCTGTATCTCATCCGTGATCATGACCACATTACGCTTGTTGCAGATTTCCCGCACGCGGCGCAAATATCCCTCAGGGGGAACAATGATTCCCCCTTCTCCCTGGATAGGTTCCACAAGGATTGCCACAGTATTCGGCGTGATGGCAGCCTCGAACGCATCCGCATCGCCAAAGGGAATGACCTTGAATCCGGAAGTGAAAGGGGCGTAGCCATCCTTGTATTGCGCCTCTGTGCTGAATCCTACGATGGCGATTGTGCGTCCGTGAAAATTGTTTTCACAAACGATGATCTCCGCCTTTCCATCGGGAATCCCCTTTTTACGGTATCCCCATTTACGCACCGCCTTGATGCATGATTCCACCGCCTCAGCTCCGCTGTTCATGGGAAGCGCCATGTGGGAATGCGTCATCTCGCAGATTTCCTTGTAAAAAAGTCCGAGCTGATCGTTTCGGAACGCCCGCGAGGTGAGCGTCAAACGTTTTGCCTGTTCGATCAGGGTTTGAATTATCTTCGGATGGCAGTGTCCCTGGTTTATGGCGGAATAGGAGGAAAGGCAATCCATATATTTTTTCCCTTCCACATCCCATACCCAGATGCCCTGACCTTTTGTCAGCACCACATCCAGAGGATGATAATTTTTTGCGCCGAATTCCTCCTCCAGGGCGATATAATCCTGAGTTTTCATGAAAATCCTCCTTACAGATATTGCTCCATTATCTTTTTTCTTCATAGATTACATTACAAAATAACCTTTCATCCCTTTTGGAATCTATCAACTGGAAAATTGAGGATGTTTTTTAAAGGGCGCGCCCATCAGTTTTCCGATGAAATAGATAGTCTCTGGAATTACAATATTATATTTATCCTTGATAATGAAAAATGCCTCTGTAAGAAAAAGTCATATACTTAACGCTTGATCATAATTCATATTTTCATCGGGATCATAACATGTAAATACAGGAGATAAAATGAGAGGTTTTGACATTTACCCCTTTTGTCTTCCCCATAGGGAAACAGGAGAGGCGCGGTTCGAGGAACCCCGCGATATCAAATCGCTTTTAGTAGAATTCAAAAACAAAGCGCCGGAGAAAATCGCTTTGTTCTATCTCCGGAAAACATGGCCCCAGGTACGGATCGAAAAACAGCCCGATCTCGACAATCCCTGCGGCTTCGGCTGGATTCCCCATGATGACTGGTTCAACGGGCAATGGCAAAAGGCGAAAATAAAAATCACGCCGGTTTCCACTCGAAAAGTTTCTATAGCCTTCTTCCCCCTTTCCCGCGAGTTCCCCGAGATGAGAAATGTCTATGACGTTTTGTTTCGCCGCACGCTCGGTTTGAAACTCGAGATTCCCGATCCTGATTCCATAAAGAAAATATCCGTTTTTACTGATTCCCCTCAGAGCCGAACAACGCTTAACATTCATCTCGATTCCGGGAAGAAAACGCCCACGCGTCAAATCCGCCTTGAAGGTTATAATGCCCTTGTGGAAAAATTAATTCCATTAAAAGGCGTGAAATGCAAAGACCTGATCGCAACGCTCCAAAAGGGAAAAAATCGCTCGTTCCTGGTTTACCTTTCCCATATAATTCCTTCCCATAAGTACGCCAATGACGAGGGACTCCTTACATTTCATCTGGATCGCGACGCCTTTACCATATCCCTCGAAAGTTTGAAACAGGAAGGTCCTGTATGGTTCGAGGAAAAGGGGATTTTCATTTCAAATAATGACGATCAAACCACATTTTCAGATTACCGGAAAAATTGCGAAAGTTTGGAAACGATCAATCAGAAGGTTCGGAAACATCCCGAGCAATCCTTTGCCGGCGCCTTTCACGGGCAACCTCGCGCCCATTCCGTGAGCTACAACCTTGCCTGCAAACACGCGCGCCAGCGCTTCTGGCTCGAATCCAACGGCGACATCCTCCTTTTCAAACCCAATGTAACGCGCGTTCCGGGAAAGGATACGCCTCTTTATAAAAACGACGGTTCCGCGCGATTCTTTTTCGGACTCGAAAAATGGGCGTCCATCGCCCGCTTCCCCGATCCGTCTCCGATCCTTTCTTATAATCTCCATTTCAGAAAAAATAATCTCCTTCTCAAACACAAAAGTTTTGCCGTTCCCCTTTCTTCCCCGGATTTTAAAGCGGAATTGAATGGAGACGATCCCATCATTGCGCTGGTTCGTTTCAGGTTTTATAACCAGGGCGATAAAACCGAAACCGCCAGGCTTTCCCTCAGATACTCCCAGGATTCCCGAAGATCGTTCAATCCCCTTGCATGTAATGAAGAGCAGGATGATCACCTGGTACCAGTAAGTCCCTCCGATAAACTCACCATAAAAAATTGCGGGATATGGAGCCCCTGGAAGGGGGAGAAAATACTGCGGTGCCATTTTCAATCGAATATGAAGGCGAAATCCGAATCCGGGAAAATTCTCTTCGAGAAAAAACTCGCTCCCCATGAGGCATGCGATCTCATCCTTGAAATTCCATTCATCTCACTTGAGAAACCCGGGGAAAAGTTACAACTCGCAAAAATTGCCTTCGATGATTCTTATCGCGCCCTGTCGGATTTCTGGAGAAACGAAGGAAAAAAAGGGGCGCAGATTCAAACGCCGGAACCCCATCTCAACGCCCTCCATAGTTTCCATCTTACGCATGTTCTGGTTACGGATTTCAAGATGCCCGATGGCGGCGGTTTGATCAATACATCCGTTGGAACTTCCACCTACGGCAATTTCACAAACGAATCCTGCATGATCACGCAGGAACTGGATCAACGCGGTTTGCATGATGAGGCGCGGCGACGTTTGGAATTGTGGATCAAATACCAGGGCACGGTAGAGCAACCCGGAAATTTCACGGATCATGACGGACTTTTTTTCGGCGCCGCCGGTTTCGAGGAAGGCGCTTACAATCAGCATCACGGATGGGCGCTCTGGAGGCTCTGCGATCACTTCTTCATAACCCGCGATAGAAAATGGATGCATAAGGTTGCGGATGCCGTGATTGCGGGAGCGTACTGGGTCTTTCGCCAGAGGAAAAACACGATGAAAACCCTCCCGCATTCGCGGGGATGGGAATACGGATTCCTGCCAGCTGGTAGCCTCGAGGATGTCACGGATTTTCATTACTGGCTCTCCACCAATTCCCTTACATGGCGCGGAACCGAGTGGGCGGCGCGCGCCCTCGAGGCGATCGATCATCCCGAAGCCTCCCGCATCAGGAAGGAATCCGATGCGTATCGCAAAGACCTCATCCGCGGTTTTGAAACCATGCGCCAATATTCCCCGCTCGTTCGTTTGAGAAACGGCAGATGGATTCCCCATTATCCCAGCCGCCTGTATCGCCGTGGACGCGACATCGGCTGGATTCGCGAAACCCTCGAAGGCGCAATCTATCTCTTGATCTCCGGTCTTTACGATGTTGATTCTCAAAGCGCCCGATGGATTCTCGATGATTACAATGACAACCGTTACGTAAAACCCCCTTATGGATACCTGATCCCCGATTTTGAGGCGAACTGGTACGATCGCGCTGGTTTTTCCATACAGCCGAATCTTCTTGCCGGGCTCCTGCCCCACCTGGATAGGGACGAACCGGAAATATTCCTCTGGATGTTTTTCAACGCCTGGAGCGCCTGTTACCGGGAGGAAATCGGCGCCATGGTGGAGCATCCCGCGCCCGCGCTCGGTTATTCCAATTCCGCGCATTTCAAAACCAGCGATCAGGCGAACGCCATTATGTGGCTCCGTTATATGTTTGTTTACTCCAAAGGTGATCTCCTGCATATAGGCAGGGCGATTCCACGAGAATGGTTTTGTGAGAATCAGGATATCAGCCTCCGGAATGTATTCACCCATTTCGGCAGGATTAGCGTGATCTACCAACCCATGTTGGAAAAGAAAGGAATCGAAGCGAAAATCAAACTGGATCTGTTTCAAAATCCGGGAAAAATCCTTGTTCGTTTTCGCCTCCCGGAAAATATCAGGATAGATTTCGTGAAAGTGAATGGGAAATCTCATAAAGCCTTTGATCCCATAAAGAAAGATGTGGATATCACAGGCTTTCGAGGTAAAATCGATCTGGAAATAGGTTGTAAATAATGACGCATGTTTTCCGAAAACCAGTTTTTCTATTACTCGGAATCTATCATTCTTTGGGGATTTGCGGAATCTCCTCTTACGCCGAACCCGGGGATTGGGCAACCTATGAGATGAATCATTACATGCTTGGCGCCCTTGCCTGGAATCCCGAAACAAACTTGGAACCGCTGATTCGGAATTTCTTGCTAGCTCGCTTTGGCTCTGACTCGTCTTCTTTACTGGAAATATTTTCCCACCTTGAACGCCATGCCCCACGTTTATCAAGCATACCCTTTACCTCTCTTAAATCTCCCGCAGAGTATGGCGAGGCAATAGCTCTCTTTCAATCCCTTATTGATAAGACCCGGAAACTCGAACAAAATTCTCCTTCCCCCCAAACTCGAAAGGCGTTCCATAGATTGTCTCTCTGCCTTCAATACCTTGTTTTCGATATGTCTCTTCTGAAAGCCAGAGTCTTGAATGATGATGTGTCCAAACGAAAGGAATCCGTTGAAAAACTTCTCCAATTTCTACAGAACCATCCTGATGATGGCGTTTTTATCCCGCGTCATATCAGCGCAAATTCGCTCTATTCACGGTATGGCGTCCCCAAATCCTCGAAGAACTGATACGCCCGGCACGCCTCCCGCCTGTGGGAATGATATTAAAAAAACTTGACTCCCACCTTAATTCCCCTAATCTTCTGAAATCTTTATTATGATTAAAAGTGAGGATAAATTTTTTGTAACATTTTTCCGAGAATGAAGAACAGATCAGACATATATCGTACATTCGCCCGCTATTATGACAAGCTGGGATGGGAGCGCTTCTCCCACGCAAGGGCGGATTTTATCCTGAAATTCCTGCAAGAAACCGGTTGCATGGTGAAGAAGGTTCTTGACGTCGCATGCGGCACGGGAACTTTTTGCATCCTTCTTGCTGAAAAAGCCTATCAGGTTACAGGCATCGATCTTTCAAGGGAAATGCTTTCCATGGCGAGGAGAAAAATAAAAAAGAAACAATCGAACCTTGTACGCTTTTATCATAAGGATATGAGAAATTTCAAACTTCAACAGAAATTCGATCTTGTGACCTGCAACTTTGACTCTCTCAATCATATCCTTTCTGAAAAGGAGGTTTTTTCAACCTTCCAATCTGTTTTTGCCCATCTCGCTCCGAAAGGCATATTCATCTTCGATGTGAATACCATACTGGGGCTTCGGAATTGGCGATACCAGGATATCAATCAGACGGATACGTTTTTAACTCTGGTTCATGGCGTGTATGATGAAGATTTGAAAAGGGCGACAGTTTTTATTGATGGCTTCGTGAAAGAAAAGGATGAAAAATACGTGCGGTTCCAGGAGACCATCTCTGAACAGGGATACTCCGTTCAAACCTTGTGGCGTCTTCTCGGGAAAGCCGGTTTCGGGAAGATCGAACCAATCGGAACCAGCAAAGGGAAATCCCGCAGGGAACTGGAATCAAGCGCCAGGATTCTTTTATGCGCCAGTAAATGATATTGGATATATTTTTTCCCGAAGGAGTAAGGAGTCAGTCATGAGGCGAAATATTCTATTTTCCCTGTTTCCCTTTCTTCTCTTTGGCTGCGCTGAAGTTCCCGTGAAATCCGGGAATATCGATGCGACCCCGGAAAAGATTCTCCCAATCGATTGGCGAAACGCCATCCGGGCTGAATCTTTCTCTAAAACCGATGAAGGCTGCTGGATTTCTCCTGTGATCACGGCGCCGTTTGCCTTTGAGGAACTCATCTATTCCTGGAGCATCCGCCTTAAAAAGGGAGAAGCCTTTCGAATTTATCTAAAGGTCGCATTCACCCCGGGAGATGAAACCGACTGGCTTTACGCCGGATTCTGGGGCGCGCCTGTGGAAATGGCTACAGGAAGGGAAAAACCAAAGTTCGATCGCGGTATTGTGGATATGGACTGGCTCAAACTCAAAACAAAAGCTGTAACATACCAGTTTCGCATTGAATCTGCAGGAGAAACGCCTCTTGATTCCATCCCAACCCTTACCGTAGTTTGTACGGACAATCATCCCACGGAGGAACTCTTCTCCCGCTATTTCCCGGCGCCATTAAAGGAACAAATTCCCGGAAGGGCGTTCGACATTCCCTTGAGGCGTCAGATGGATTCCCAGGGCAACGCCACTCCCAGCCGCTGCCAATCCGCCGCCCTTGCCTCAGCCATGGAATACTTCGGCAAATCCGTTAATCTCGAAGACATCATAGATTATATCCATGATCCGGAGTATGATTACCCCGGACTCTGGCCCCGCGTGATCGGCGCTGCGGGAGAATTCGGATTCGATGGTTATATCGATCGCTTCCGCGAGTGGGACTCGGTGCGCAAAGCCCTTTCGGAACATAAAATCCTTCTCACTTCCATCCGGATGGCGGAAGGCGACTGCAAGGCGCCCCCTTACAAGAAAATGGGAAATCATATCATTGTTCTGAACGGCGTCACGGATGATGGGCGCGTGGTTGTCACCGATTCCGCACTGGGAAAAAGTGGTAAAGGCTATTTATGCCAGTGGCTCCAGGAAGACTTCGAGAAAATCTGGATGCGAACCAAGGGAGGCGTGACCATGGTGATCTGCCCTCCCAAAGGCGCAGAGGAAAAACTGGTTGAAAACCTCCCTCCCTTCCCGTTGGAAAGGGAACATCTTGTTGGCGATGATCATTGAAAAGAGGTGAGTGCGATGGGCGCGCGAAAAGGCGAATTATCCAAAGGGCAGAATCCGCAATCCTTTGAAACGGAAATCCGAAAGAAAGTTCATTTAGATTATCTCCTTTATATTCCGGAAGATTATGAAACATCAGGGAAATCATTTCCCCTTCTCATGTTCCTTCACGGGGCGGGGGAGCGGGGGAACGATCTGGAGAAACTCAAGCTGCATGGCCCCCCCATGCTTGTTGCCAAAAAGGGGAAATCCTTTCCTTTTATCATTGTATCGCCGCAATGCCCGGAAGAGGGATGGTGGGATAAAGACATCGAAATCCTCACCCTCAACGCCCTTCTTGATCATATCATCTCTCAATACAGAATCGATGAAGATCGCGTCTATTTGACGGGTTTGAGCATGGGAGGGCATGGAACGTGGAGACTCGCAATGGAGTATCCGGAAAGATTCGCCGCCATAGCGCCGATTT
The DNA here is from genome assembly GCA_016931135.1 of Candidatus Sumerlaeota bacterium. Lineage (GTDB taxonomy): Bacteria > Sumerlaeota > Sumerlaeia > MWCT01 > MWCT01 > JAFGFK01. The sequence goes on from JAFGFK010000001.1 coordinate 8,127, forward strand.
GCGGGGGGGGCAATCCTCAAAAGGCGGAAAGAATCCGCCATCTCCCTGTCTGGGTTTTCCACGGCGCCAAAGATACAGTCGTTCCCCTGAAAAGATCGGAAGAAATGGTCGAAGCCCTGGAAAAACTCGACGCGGATGTCAGGTTTACCGTATATCCCGACGCCGATCACGATTCCTGGAGCGAAACCTATGATAATCCCGAACTGTATCAATGGTTTCTCGAATATAAAAGGAGACGGAATAAATGAAACCTTTCACTCTCACGGCGTCGGATTTCAACGATCTCGTCAGTTCGCTCGCTCCCCCTGAATGGGCCTGTTCCTGGGATAACGTGGGATTTCAGATCGGATCCCCCCGAAAAAAAGTCCAGCGAGCCCTGTGCGCCCTTGAAGTAACGCCAGCCGTGATTGCAGAGGCGGAAAATAAAAAGGCTCAGATCATCCTGGCGCATCACCCCCTCATTTTTCATCCTGTCGGCTCTGTTCTGGATGGTAATCCCGTGGGAGATCTTATCATGCGCCTGGTTAGAAAAAATCTGTGTTTGATCGTTGCCCATACCAACCTCGATAAATCGCCTTACGGAACCAATCGCGCCCTTGCCAGTCTGCTTGGTCTTTCTGAAATCGATGTCATGGAACCCGAAGGAGAAATGTCCGGGGGATTGAAATATGGCATGGGCTGCATAGGCAATCTACGGCGTCCCGCACCCCTGGGGCGTTATGCGCAAAAGGTGAGAGACCTTCTGCGGGTGAAGAATGCGCAGGTTGTGGGTGATGAAGCTCGCAGGATTGTCAGGGTGGCTGTTATAAGCGGTTCAGGAGGAGACGTAATCCACAAGGGAACTCTTAACGGCGCCGATGTTCTTGTTACCGGAGAGATTACGCATCATACCGCTTTGGAGGCGATGATGCGGGGAATGGCGGTAATTTGCGCGGGGCATTTTGCCACCGAGGCTCCCGGAATGACTTTTTTTGCCCAACAGCTCGCAAAACAGGATAAAATAAAAAGGAGTGGAATGGAAATTTTGATTGCCAAGTCCCAAACCCCTCCTTACAGATATTATTAAACTTTGAATATTGCCTCATGGGAGAAATGAATGAAAGAGGAAATCAATAAACTGCAGGCTCTCCAGGAAATCGATCTGGAAATCATCCAACTCAAGGAACAGTTATTATTATATCCCCCCATGCTGAAACAGCTGGAACATAACCTGAATCGCCACAGGGAGGAACACAAGGCATTGGTGGATAGTAAAAAAAATCACCAGAAAACCCGTCGCGAACTGGAAAAGGAAATTGAATTCCTGGAGGAACAAGCGAATAAAAAAGCCCAGCAACAGATGGGTCCCAAGATCAAGCAGGACGCTTATGACGCCCTCAAACATGAAATTGACCAGTTCAAAAAACAGATTGGCGAGCTGGAAGATAAAATCCTGAAATCTATCTCAGAGGAAGAGCAACTTGATTCCACTATCTCTCTGGGGGAACAGAACCTTAAACGGGAAGAAGAAGAATCCGGATCTGAAATGCAGCGCATCCGGGAGCAGATCAAATCCAAAAAGGAACGACTGGCGCTTCGGGAAATGGAACGCGAAGAACAGAAAAACAAAGTTTCCCAGCCTCTTCTTGCCTATTATAACCGCTTCTACAAAAGCTATGGACCCAATGTAGTCGTATTTGTGGAAGGGGACTCCTGTGGCGGTTGTCACATGAGAATCCTGCCCCAGGTCATGGTGGAGATCCACAAGGGAGATCAAATAGTTTATTGTGAAGGGTGCCGCAGGATATTGGTCTCTCCAGATTGATTGTTTCCCGTTTACATCGGGCGCATTCCCTATAAAAATCCTGTATGCGCATCCTGACTCTATTGCGGGAACGCAGGATGATTCCTGCGGGGTCAATCTCTATAAAAATCCATC
>JAFGFK010000271.1 GCA_016931135.1 Candidatus Sumerlaeota bacterium
CTTTTATCCTGTCTTTTTTTGTTTCAATTACTTTTCTATTCATTTAAAAAAAACCTTATCTTTTTTCTTTTTCCTTTTCTTAAAAATAACCTGATTTAAAAGTCAATGAAAATATGGCGGGGTTTTGTTAATAATATCAAATCTTCGACAAATCCTTTACCTTAACTATTCTTACTCCCGCCTGTTTCATCTCCTCCAATGCCTTGTCTGAATCGTCCGGTTTCAGATTCACGCCGCGGCAGGCGTCGATGATTACGGTTACATCGAATCCCAGCCTGATCGCATCCAGGGCGCTGTATTTTACGCAATAATCCGTAGCCAGTCCTGCGATGTAAACCTCCTTCACCCCCTTGCCCTTCAGAAAGTTTTCCATGCCTGTTGATTTCCTCTGGGCATTGTCGAAAAATGTGCTGTAACTATCGATCTTAGGATCTGTTCCCTTGAAAAAAGTCCTGGCGATTTTTGAGGCGTCAAGAGATGGAGCAAATTCAGATCCTCTTGTATTTTGAACGCAGTGATCTTGCCATAAAATCTGCTGGAGACCGTTTAAATCCACAACTTCGCCTGGTTTTCGCCCTGGGTGATTGGAGGCGAAACTCCCGTGATTGGTTGGATGCCAGTCTTTTGTGGCAACCACAAGATCGAATTTCTTTTGTAGCTGATTTAAAATCGGGATGATTTGGTCACCCTCCGGAACCGCCAACGCCCCTCCGGGTAAAAAATCATTCTGAATGTCAACAAGAATCAGGGCTTTCATTTGGTTCCTCCAGAGTATCGATACTGGATACTGGATGCTGGATTAATTGCATATTCATTTGATGTCGCTCCCGTTTTCGCGCGCCTTTAAAATGAGACTGGTTTTGACTTCGTATAAATTCTGTTCGAGCCCAACAGGATAACGATGCGGATTTACGAACCGCTTGATGCCTGAATGAAAAAAGTCCAGCTGATTTTTTGCGTATTCCCTTGTTTCACAAATCCCGGGCTCCTCATATATCTGTTTCCCTTCACGAAATATCGGAACAAGCAGCTCTTCATAAGGCGTATCCATCGGAATGAATTTCCTGCGCGTCATATCCATCGGATCTACCATGACGTTTCCATCCTGTAATCCCATGTTGATGTCATAAACCATATCCCCGATGAATTCCTTTTCAGAATGAAAGCGGCGAACCTGGAGAATGCCGGGGTTGTTGATCTTTGCCACTTGTTCGGAGAGTTTGATCCTGTATTCCCATTTCCCTTCCTGATTTTTGATCGCTGAAAGCTTATATATCCCTCCCAGCGCAGGTTGGTCGTATGCTGTGACAAGCCTGGTTCCGACTCCCCATACGTTAATTCTGGCGCCCTGCTCCTTGAGACTTTCAATGATGTTTTCATCGAGATCATTGCTTGCCACGATGACGGCATCCTGAAAGTTCGCCTGATCGAGAATTTTCCTCGCTTCGATGCTTAAATAGGCAAGGTCGCCGGAATCCAGCCTGATTCCGATCAATTTGTATCCCTTTTGCCGCAGATGTTCGCCAACCTTGACCGCCCGGCGAACCCCTTCCAGGGAATTGTATGTATCAACCAGAAAAATGCAGTTATTCGGCATTGCCTCTGCATAAGCCTGGAAGGATTCCATTTCATCCTCGAATGCCATGACCCAGCTGTGGGCATGGGTTCCCTTTACCGGAATACCGAAGAGTTTCCCGGCAAGGACATTGGAGGTTCCTGCGCAGCCGCCGATATAAGCCGCACGGCTTGCGCAAATAGAACCATCGATCCCCTGGGCGCGCCGAAGTCCGAATTCCAGAACCGGGTCGCTTTTCGCAGCGAGGCATATGCGCGTCGCCTTTGTGGCGATAAGGGTTTGGAAATTGATCATATTCAGGAGAGGCGTCTCCAGTATCTGGCATTCTATAATCGGTCCCTTTATACGGAGAAGGGGTTCGTAAGGGAAGACGATGGTTCCCTCGGGGATGGCGTCTATATCGCATGAGAAATGGAGTTTTTGCAGATAATTCAGGAACTTTTTTTCAAAGATCGGTTTATTATCGTTTCCCCGGAAATCCGAGAGGTAGGAAAGGTCTTCGGGTGTGAATCGCCATTCCTTTATATACTCGATTGCGGTGGAAAGCCCGCAAGCCACGCTGAATCCGCTGTTAAAGGGATTTTCACGGAAATCAAGGTGATAAACCGCCTCCCGCTCATGGATACCGGTTTTCCAGTATCCGTGAGCCATGGTTAGCTGGTACAGGTCCGTGAGAAGCCCCAGGGAATGAGAATATACCTGTTTTAAAACGTTCAATTTCATCTCCCAAATATACAGGTAAGACTTATACCCATTACGGGTGTTCTTGTCAACTTCTCTTGTTCTTTTGTGCTTGCAATCCCATTTTCAGAAGGTTAAAAATATTATCCGTTTTTTTAATTCAATCCAGAAGAACTTGGAAAAATATAATTAGAAGGGGGAATTGATTATGGCGCTTGTAACTTTAAAACAAATTGTCGATGAGGCGGAAAAGGGCGGTTATGGCGTCGGCGCCTTCAATGTAAACAACATGGAGC
>JAFGFK010000272.1 GCA_016931135.1 Candidatus Sumerlaeota bacterium
AATGCGGGATCGGAGAAGAAGATGGTTGAAATGTTGATTGAAAGACTCCCGCCTTTCCCCTCTCCGATAGTTCTTATCGGCGGCTTGGGTATGGGTTTCACCCTGCGCGCCGCCCTTGATCTCTTCCCTTCCGATTCACGAATATTCGTTATAGAGATCGTACCGGAAATCATCGAGTGGATCCGGGGAATTCTCGGCGAATTGACAAATCATCCCCTTGCGGATTCCCGGGTGGAAGTCAACGTATGCGATATTTATGAGTTTCTGGAAACAACCACGCGGAAATTCAATGCCGTTATTCTGGATGTGGATAATGGCCCGGGCGCCTTGTCTCTGGAGCAAAACGGGAGAATATACGAAGACGATGGCTGTCAACTTTTACGCAATGCGCTTAAACCTGATGGGATACTGGCCGTATGGTCAGCTCGGGAAGAGGAAGAGTTCGAGGCAAAACTCTCACAACACGGCTTGAAACCGGAAAAATCGACCTTCCGCATAGACGCTTCCGGGAGAAGGTTGAATTATGTCATCTATTTTGCGCGGAAATGAATTATGAATGATAATTTTACTAAACCTCGATGCTTCATATAACGTTTTTTTCCCTTTCAAATTTTTATAAGAATTTTGTTTACAAAGTAAATTTACAGTGTTCAATGATTAGAGTTTTTCTATTTTGCCCTGTTCAAAGGCAAAAAACGGAAAAATCGTTATAAATAATGGCTGATGATTAGAGGAGGGTTTCCATGAGTAAATTGACTATCGAAGATCTTGACGTAAAATCCAAACGGATATTCATGCGCGTTGACTTTAACGTACCGCTGAAAGAAGGCAAAATCAGGGATGACCATCGCATCCAGGAGGCTCTTCCCTCCATCAAATTCCTTATTGAAAAAGGGGCAAAACTGATCCTCGCTTCGCACCTGGGGCGGCCGGAAGGAAAAGGATTTGAACCGGAATTCAGCCTTCAACCTGTGGCAACGCGTCTTTCCAAACTCCTCGAAAAACCGATTGCCATTGCCCCGGATTGCATCGGCGCTGAAACGGAAAAAATGGTCTCCCAGATGAAGGATGGAGACATTCTTCTACTGGAAAACGTCCGGTTTTACAAGGCGGAAACCAAGAATGATCCTGGTTTTGCCAAGTCTCTTGCAGCGCTTGCGGAAATTTATGTCAATGACGCCTTTGGAACCGCCCACCGCGCCCATGCCTCTACGGAAGGGATCACCCATTATTTGAATCCCTGCGCAGCGGGTTTGCTCATCGAGAAGGAACTGAAATATCTCGGAGGAGCGTTGGATGATCCCAAACGTCCCTTCCTCGCCATCCTTGGCGGCGCCAAAGTCGGCGACAAGGTTCCAGTCATCCGAAATCTTCTGAAAAAGGTGGATACCCTCGTAATCGGCGGCGGTATGGTTTATACCTTCTACAAGGCGATGGGACTCGAAATCGGCGATTCCCTGTTTGATATGGAAGCCTTTGAAGTGGCAAAGGAATTGCTGAAAGAAGCCAAAACAAGCAAGGCAAAGTTGATCATCCCCAATGATTGCGTTGTATGTGAAAAACTGGATATCAAAAATTTCGATCCCCATACCCCGATCAAAACCGTTGCCCAGAATAATATCCCTCAGGGTTGGCATGGGGCGGATATCGGTTCCGAATCCATCGAACAGATTGTCGAAGAGATCAAAAAGGCAAAAACGATTGCGTGGAATGGTCCGCTCGGAGTTTTCGAGATTGACCAGTTTGCCCAGGGAACGAGAAAAATCGCAGAAGCCCTTGCCGATTCGGACGCCGTTACCGTAATAGGCGGTGGAGATACGGCTGCTGCGCTTCTCAAGTTTGGACTGGATAAAAAAATGACCCATGTTTCCACAGGGGGAGGCGCTTCCCTCGAATTCCTCGAAGGAAAGGTTCTCCCCGGCATCGCAGCCCTCGATGACGCCAGGTAGTAGGATTTTTTCGCGATAGCGGGCACCGTATCATTTTAAATTTTTCATTTTTCGTTTTTCATTTTTCATTACCACAGGTCTTTTCCCTCTGTGGTGACAATGGCTTTGCCATGTTTGACTCCCTTCTGGGCAATCATCTCATGAGCGAGAAGCTTGACGTCTTTTCCCATCCCCCGGAGCACGACGACTTCCAGACAGTTATCACGATCCAGATGCACATGCATGGAGGAAACGACGAGTTTCGCATGTTGATGCTTGATATCGTTCAATCTGTCCGTCAATTCGCCGGTATGATGATCATAAATTAAGGTAACGGAAGCAACGACGCGGACGTTATCTTTTGCCCATTGCTTTTTTCTTACAAGACAATCGCGGATCAGGTCGCGGATCGCCTCGGAGCGATTCTCGTACCCCATTTCCTTATTCCGCTTGTCGAATTCATCGAGCAGCCTGCGATCGACCGAAATCCCAAAACGCTCCAATTCGGACATATTACGCCTCTTTCAAAATAAATTGTATGAATATGGCGGAAAGGATTGAAAAAGGGCAAATAAAAAAAAGAACTTTAGGCGATTATCCCTTGACTCACAGAACTGTTGAGGGATATTAGTAGCACGATTTAGTTTTTCGTAACACCGCTCAAGGAGGAAAAAATGTCCAGATTTCGCGCTCATTTCATTATTTGTCTCTTGTTTCTCTCCCCTTTTATTTTCGCTGAAAACATCTGGGATCTTCAGGCCGTGCATCCCGATGGAACCGGTTCCCATCCCAAAGTAGCGGCATCTCCGGTCCCCTCCAACAAGGCGATTATCGAGGGAATCGCCTTGAACAAATCATCTGAAATGCTGAATCCCAATCTCATGTGGCAGATTTACGTTCAGGCGGAATCCCCGGATCGGGGCGGCATGGCGGCGTGGGCGGGAATTTTCTATAACACCGCATGGCCCCGTTATCCCGATGATATCGAAGCGGGCGATCGGATTCGCATCGAGGGATATATAGATAATCATAACGGCAAGGTTAATATCACGGAAAGGCATTCCGCCGATCCTTCGCTCCAATTCACAGTAACAATACTCCAGGAGGATGTTGGAATGCCCGCGCCAATCGAGATTTCCGATCTGGCGGAATGCAATTATTTCGATCAGACGCGCAGCGGCGGCGGGGAAAAATATCAATCCCAATGGGTTCTATTGAAAAAAGCGCATATTGAATCAGGAACATGGGGAGCTGGGAACTCGCTTTTACTTTCGGATGATGACGGCTCGACATTGACTATGCTGCTCAGCGATCAGGGCGATTTCAATCTATACTCCCCTCCCGCAGATACCTTCGATGTTCGGGGGGTTTTCGATCAGGAAGACGATGTTTTGCCTTATCATCAGGAATACCGCCTCTGGGTAAAGAAATATTCCGATATTATTTTACCGCTCAACTCTCGTTTCTGGGAGCATTATGAATAAAGGAACGGTATTCTGTGTTCAAGCGCGTTTTCACAAAAGTGAGGAACAGTGGTTTCACCTTGATCGAGTTGCTGGTGGTTGTAGGGATCATTGCGATTTTATCCGCCATCGCGATACCGAATTTTCTGGAGGCGCAAACGAGATCAAAGGTTTCACGGGCAAAAACCGACCTTCGATCCCTTGCCGGCGCCTTGGAGACGTATCACGTGGATAACAGGAATTATCCCCCCGCGCGTTCCTTTTGCGAGGGTTTCATGGAATCCATTGGGGACTATTTCATGTGTCCGATCGAAATCACAACGCCTGTCGCCTATATTTCCAATCGTCCTCCCGACATTTTCAATCTGAAATACAGGTATAAATATATATCTCCGGGATTCGGATATTCCAACGGATCTCCCACAATCCTGGCGATCTGGGTGCCAAAGAATTTCCCTGAAGGATTTTCCCCCTCGGAGGACATCCCGTATTTCGACTATGGCTCTTCCCCTGTAAAATGGGCTCTCTGGAGCGTTGGTCCCAAAGGCGATGTGGGTTTCTGGAACGCCGGAACGGAACATCATCCGGTTCCTTCCCGCGCCTGGTACGACCCGACCAATGGAACCGTGAGTAATGGGATCGTCGTTCGATTGAGCACAGGACATGGTTCTCCTTGAGGTTCTCCTGATCTCGATGATAGTTCATGACGCTATGACAATATAAAGCGGTTCGATCATGAAGAGATTAAAAAAAAGTCCGATTATATTATATATAACCTTTATTCTCTTTTTATTTTCCTGCAGTGAAGAAGCGGATCGGGATTCCAGAATATTGATTGGGGTGACAACCTCCTATCTGGAATGCGCTGTTCGGGATATTGCCGGCGACATGTTCGATTATGTGAGAATAGCGCCTCCCGGGATGTGCCCGGGACATTTCGATCTCAAGCCAAGCCAGGTTCAAGACCTCAAGAAAAGCGTAGCGCTGTTCCGGTTCGACTTTCAGAATTCCCTGGATGAAAAGATGAAAAACTGGAATAAGGATTCTCTTGTTATCTATTCCATAAAAGCGCCTGAAGGTCTCTGTATTCCTGATAGTTATCGCCTTTGTCTTAAAGAAGTATATGAGAATCTGCGCAAAGCCTTCCCAGAAGAAATCCCGCTATTTGCGTCCAATTACAACAATTCCTCGAGGCGTCTGGACGCCCTGGAAAAGGAATGCCGGAAACGGATTCGTGATAAAGAACTATCCGGGGCGCGCGTGATCGCTTCGGGACATCAGGAGGTTTTCAGCCGCTGGCTTGGATTGGATGTCATAGCCACTTATTCCGGAGGGCAATCCTCTTCGCTCAATCAATTGAGAGAAATTTTGGATAAGGGCAAGGAATCCGGTATTCGTTTTATTATCGCAAATGAGCAGGAAGGAAGGCAACAGGCGGAGGCTCTTGCCTCGCACCTGAGGGCGCCGCTTGTCTTTTTCAGCAATTTCCCGGATATGACGCCTGAACAAAACAGATTTGATCTTCTTGTGAGAAGCAATCTGGACGAACTTGAGCGGGCGACGCAAGAATAAAAATGAAGCCATTTGAATTGCATAATGTCACTTGCCAGATTGGGAAAAAGCCTCTTCTGGAAGGGATTTCCCTATCCGTTGAAAAAAGCGATTTCCTGGGAGTGATAGGACCCAATGGCGCAGGGAAATCAACGCTTTTAAGACTATTGAACGCCACCATGAAACCAAGCGGGGGAAAACTGTCGCTTTTGGGGAAGGATTTGGTTTCAGCCTCTCAAAGAGACATTCTGCGGCTCAGGCGAAAAATCGCTACAGTTCCTCAAATCATGGATTTCAATCTCTCCATCCCCCTCACGGCAAGGGAGGTGGTGGAAATCGCCCGGATTGGAAGAAACGGACCGGGAAGATCACTCTCCCCCATTGACACGGCAAAGATGGAGGAATCAATGGAATTGATGGGAATAAGCAGCCTGGCGAATCGCACGTTCAGAAGCCTTTCCGGGGGGGAAAAACAAAAGGTGCAGATGGCAAGGGTTCTGGCGCAGGAACCGGATATTCTGCTCCTGGATGAACCGACATCCTCTCTTGATATGGATTGGCAGGAAAGACTGGTGCGATTGATAGAAGACATTCATTTGAAGAACAAATTTACGGTGGTGATGACAACGCATATTACGGGTCATCTTCCCTCCCGCTGCGAAAGGATCGTCCTCTTGAAACAGGGTCGGATACTGTTCGATGGAAGGTTCGGGGAAGCGCTTACCAAGGAAAATCTGGAAAAGTTATATGATTGTCGCGTGGATATACTGAGTCATTCCGGACGAATACACTGTTTTGGAATCGGGGCAAAAGAATGAATTTCTGGGGGAACATATGGTTTCTTATCACGGCCGCTGCGATCATCGGGGGAGGCAGCATCGGTTCCCTGGGCGTTTACATGGTGGGAATGAGGTTGTCCTTTATCGGTATTGTAATATCGCACGCAGCCATGGCGGGTGGCGTGCTGGCTTACCTTCTGGGATTGCCGGTTTTTTTGACATCATTGGGAACCGCGCTCCTTGCCGCCCTTGTTCTGGGATGGCTTCTGAATCATGAGATTCACATGGAATCGGACGTAATGCTGGGGATTCTTTTTTCCCTGATGATGGGTTTGATATTTCTGGGAATGGGCATTGTTCGAGATGACATGACGCCCCTTCTGGGCTTGATGTGGGGAAGTCTCCTGTTTGTGAAGGCGCAGGATCTGGCAATCATGGTCTTCCTTTCTTTTATACTGGTTGGCTTCCTGCTCCTGTTTCATAAGGAAATGAAATCGATTGTATTCAGTCGAACTCTGGGAATTGTATGCGGCTTACCCGTGAATCTGGTGACCATTATATTCCTGGTATTGAGCGCGGGAATCATTACGGCGAATTTGAACATGATCGGGGGATTATTGATATACAGTTTGCTGTCGTGTCCTGCGGCTTCGGCATATACCATAGGCAAAAACATGCGCGCCATCCTGATCCTTTCGTCAATATTCGGGATGCTGAGCGCGGGGGTGGGATTGGCGGTCTCATTTGGATTTGACCTGCCAACCGGGGCGTGCATTACTTTGACTTCTGTTTTCATATACGGCATGGCGCTTTTATGGCGTAAATTCAATCCCGGGGATGGATGAAAGACCCTCGAAAAGATAGACAACGACGATATTCATTATATCAAATCTGAAAAAAAAGAGCGGGGGGATTAAATATCTTCCTCGGATGACTTGATTGCCAGATCGATTTTGGAGATCAGGTCCTGGCATTCAAAAGGTTTGACAATATAATAAGTAATGCCTTTATCCAAGGCGTCGCGAATCTGTTTTTTTTCCGAAATTCCGGTTAGGATGATGATGGGAATCTTTTGCGTTTTCTCGTTATCTCTAAGTTTCTCGAGCACTTCCATGCCATCCATTTCAGGCATGCGAAGGTCAAGAAGTATCAAATCGGGACAATTATCCTCAGCGAGGGCTAAACCATCATATCCATTCGAGGCGGTCAGAACCTTATATCCCTGGCTGGATAGAGCCGTTTTGATTATCAAAAGAACGTCGTTTTCGTCATCTATGGCGAGTATTGTGTGTGGCATTTTGCCCGATCTCCTATCCGAAAAATAAGTCAATACAGAGCTATAAGATAATTGAAAATCAGAATAGATTAACTCTACTTTATTATCCTGCTTTGTCAAGTAATCTTTTCAAACAATCGTTTAAATTCCCAAAGATATGTTAACTTTAAGTTTGACATAAGGATATATTCTTTGATTATATTTTTAATAAGTATTTGATAAGGTCTATTGGTAAATTAACTTTTCACATGATGGGATTTTTGTTTTTTCTTTAATTTTGCCATGATTGCGAAAAGGAAACAAGGTGGAAAAGCAAGTTACAGAAACACTGGGTGAAATGTTGTTGAGAGAAGGCGTGATCAATCATGACCAGTTGGAAGAGGCGTTGAAGCGGCAAAAGGTTACGGTAGAGAAATCCATCGGGCAGATATTGGTTGACATGGGCGTCATAACGGAAAGCGTGAAGATGCACTTTTTGCAGAAGAAATTCGGATACGAACTTTTTCGTCTGAACAACAAGGAAATCGAACCGCTGCTTTTATCCTATATCCCGAAGCATTACGCGCAGAAATACCATGTGGTTCCTGTTGGTTTGGATCGCGGAATCCTGGTTGTCGCCATGGATGATCCTTCGGATCTGAATCTCCTGGACAATTTAAAAACAACGGTGGGGCTTTCCATTCGTCCCGTGATCGCAAGCGTCGCGGATATTGATGAAATCCTGAAACAATATCCTGAAACGAAAGAAGAGGTTTTCGTTCTTCCCAAACCGCGTTCGGCTCTTTATAAACTTATCCGATACGTCTTCTTCCCTTTAATGGGTTTTCTCCCCCTTGTCATATTCATAATTCTAGTTAAATTCAACGAAAAATTCCTCTTGTACGTTACAAGAGTGGTCCAGGCGGGATCATCCTTCAGTTTTGATGTCTTTCTCTACACGCTTCTGGGTTGGGGGTTGTGGATCATTATTGTATGGGAGATCAATGGCGTGATTTTTGAGGAAAAAGTCCCTCTTCAACAATCCCCTTCCTCCGAGGAAAATGAAGAATAATCCGCGTTGCGCCTTCCGCCCTCCTCCAAGTCAAAAGGGTAATAATAGAACAAAGGGAATCCGTATATGATAAGTCGCATTGGATTGATAGGTAATTTGAGAAAAAAAGGGCTTGTTCCCTTATGCCGTCGTATTATGAATTGGTGTCAACGTCATGATATCACGATCCACGCGGAAAAAGAACTCTACCAGGCGCTCATCGGCGGGAGAAAAACATCCATATTAAATCCTGAATCGCTCGATTCCTGCGATTTGATATGCCTGATGGGGGGGGATGGATTCCTTTTGAATTCTTGTCGCCTGCTTTATCCTACAGATGTCCCTGTTCTTCCGGTAAACCTGGGAAGTCTTGGATTTCACACCCAGATTGAACCTGAAGAGATCATAAGGGTTCTAAACCGATTTCACGCAAATTCCATTCCGACAGTTCCCCGTTATTTGCTGCAAGTGGCGTCTTCCAACAAACAGAAGAAAACTCATACCGAGTTTGCTTTTAATGACATCCTTCTGGTGAAGGAAACTCGATCCCGGCTGATTCATGTTGAGGCGTACATCGACGGCATTTTCATAGGAAAAGTTCCTTGTGACGGAATGGTCGTTTCTTCCGCTACGGGTTCCACTGCGTATAATCTATCTACAGGGGGGTCTCTCGTTCACCCAGACCTCGATGTCATGATCCTCTTTCCCCTGTGCCCACATACCCTGTCCATTCGTCCAATTGCGCTTCCCGGAAAAAGCAGGATTACGCTTCGTCATGTCACTTTCAAGGATAGAGAAGAGGCGAAGATCTGCATTGATGGACAGCTATGGCGCGATATTCAACCTGGGGATGGTTTTGAAATATCCACAGCGGAGCGTCCGCTTTTGATTGCAGAGGCGCATCCCGGCGTTTTTTACAAAAAACTGAATACTGTCATTCGGTGGGGCGCTTCTTTCGTGAGAAAACCTTGACGGAAATGAAGATATCGGGCAAGAATTCATGTTTTAAGTTAATTCATGCGTGGCGGTGGAAAATGCGATTATTTGTATATATTCTTGCGGGATTGATTTTTTCGTTTCCCCTGAAATTCCAGGCTCAGGAAATGCCGGGAGTCTCCGATATCCGGATTGATAAACAAATTCATACAAAACCCGAGTCCTCTGAGGGCAATCTTCCCGACATCCCCGCGACTGTTCCTTCCACTCCCGGAATCAAAACGGGAGATGATTTCAAGGCAATGGGAATATACGACTTTTTCACGGATATATTTTCAAAGGATGAGAAAGAATCCACGAATTCGCTCCAGCTCAGGCAATCCCGGGAGAACTATCTTCGGGGGCGGATGTTTTTCCAGAAGAACGAATACGGAAAGGCGCTCCGTTTTTTTGAAAAGTCCTCCGATCTTGATAAAACGGCTCTCAAGCCCCGTTTGGAATCCGCGCGATGCTATCTTTTTCTCAGTCAATATAAAAAAACCATCAAAATCTGCAATGACATCCTCGAGCGAAATCCCGCTTACGCGCCCGCTCTCCATTTGATCGCAAAATCCCAGGGATTCATGAATCAATTTTCCGAGGCGGAAAAAACTCTTCTGAAAATACTCGATATAGAACCAAACAACCTGGAAGCCCTCCAAGAACTGGGAACCATATATTACCATAACATCGGTGACGTCGATAAAACCATTGATATCTATAACCGGATTCTTGCGTTGAAATCAAAGGATATCATGGCTCTCGTGATACTTGGCTCCGCTTACGCCATAAAAGGGGATGTAGATAAGAGTCTGGATTATTACTCGACCGCCGTTTATTATCGTCCCAATCTGGTCGCATCGTATATCAATCTGGCGAAGCTCTTCCGGGAAAGCAAAAACTACGAGGGCGCCAAAAAGGCGTATTATAAAGCCCTGATGACCGATCCGGAAAATGAAGAAATCATCAAGGCTTATCAGTCTTTTCTCAGGCTGCAAGCCATCCGGAAATACGGAAGTAAAAAAGTGGAATCTATGCAAAAAAACGGCGATGACCCTTCTTCCATCAAAATGGAGGATGTTATCAAGGACAAGGAACTGCTCGATATTCTTCAAAAGGAATTCCTGGAGGGATACAGGGAACTGGCGGAAGACGCCCCCACGACCTACACCCCGCTCATCTCCCTGTACGCCGACTTCCTGATGCAATGTGAACAATACAACGAGGCGGAGATACAATATAAACGAATTCTCCGAACCGATCCGAAAAATTACAAGGCTCAGGTTGCCCTGGGAAACATCGCCCTGTTATTCGGAGATTCTCAAGGCGCAATCAAGGCTTTTGATCAAGCCATCACAATCAATCCCGACAATACGGAAGTTTTTTCCCATATAGGCGCCGCATATCTCGAACAGAAGGAATATCAAAAAGCGCTCGATCTGTACGAAAAAGCCGCCCTGGTCAAACCGGATGAAGAAAATCTACAAGTGATCCTTTTCAGTATTTACGAGAAGTTAAAGAAAAATGACAAGGCGGAAAACACGCTGAAGAATCTGGTGAAGACCAATCCTAAACGTCCGGAATTTTATGCGCTTCTTGGGGAATTTTACCGGAAACAGGAACGTCCTTCCGAGGCGCTGGAGGTTTATCAGAAGGCGTATGAATTGAAAAATACCTCCAGAACCCACAGCGGCATGATCATCACCCTGCTCCTGGAACTTGGGCGCAAGGAGGAAGCGGCGCTGTTCGCCGAAAAAGCGCAGGAGTTCCTGAAACAAAAAAAGGAATTCCTCATCTATACGGGACTTAATTTCTCCAATTTCGGGGGCTACGAAGAAGCCCTTCGTTTTTTTGAATTGGCGCGGGATGAAGACCCGGCAGACCTCGTTACATGGGCTTATATCGCCGGCATATATAACCGCATGAAGGAGTTCGGCAAAGCCATCGAGATATTTACGGAACTTCAGGAAAAACTGCCGGATGAAACCAGCTCTGCGGATTTTTACGAACTCCTCGGATCGTTATATGGGGAGCAACGGAACATGAAAAACGCCGAGGAAGCCTTTGGAAAGGCTTCGAATTTGAATCCTCAGAAGGAGAGCGTATATCTTTCCTGGGCAACTCTTTTAAGCAGGGAAAGACAGGACAAACGGATCAGGCAGATACTCAACGACGCCTTCAAACATATTGACCGCAGCTCCGATAAGGGAATGCTCCTGGAAGCTCAGATACAAACCTCCCTGAAGGAATACGACAGGGCGGAATTCCTGTATAAAATTCTCCTGGAAAAAGATCCGGAAAATCTTGATTATATATATAATCTCGGGCTTATGTATTATGACGCGCACAAATTCGATGATGCGGAGATCTACTTGCGAAAAGTGATAGAGAAAAACCCGGATCATGCGGAGGCTTATAACAACCTGGGATACATGTTCGCCGAACAGGGGAAAAACCTTGACGAAGCCGAAGAACTCATAAAAAGAGCCCTCTATCTTCGCCCCAGCGCCGCTTATATGATCGACAGCCTGGGTTGGGTATATTTCCAAAGGGGAGAATATGAAAAAAGCCTTCTATATCTGCTTCACGCCGAACGACTGTCCCTCGATGACGCTGTCCTTTTCGATCATCTCGGCGATAACTATGAAAAACTGGGGCAAACGGACAAGGCTCGCTCATACTGGGAACGCGCCTACAAACTCGATCCCCAGCTCAAGGGAGTCAAGGAGAAACTGGGAAAGTGAGAGAAATAGTCCTCGCCACACATAACGCCCATAAAATCGGGGAGTTGATCGCGCTTTTTCAAACAAGTCCCTTTGCGCTTAAATCTCTGGATGATTATCCCCCTTTCGATCCCGGCTTGGAAGATGGTTCGACTTTCGAAGAAAACGCCCTCATCAAGGCAAGAAAAGCGGCGGGACATCTGAGTCTCCCCTGTTTGGCGGATGATTCCGGGCTCGAAGTCGACGCCCTGAACGGAAAACCCGGCATTCACTCCGCTCGATACGCATCATCGAATCCGGAACGGATCGAACGACTCCTCGAGGAATTGAAAAATATTTCACCGGAGAAGCGATCCGCCCGATTTGTGTGCGCCATGGCGATCGTCAGACCCGATGGCGCAGCCTTGATAAAGACCGCTTACTGTTACGGATATATTGCCGAAAATCCTACAGGCGTCAATGGATTTGGATATGATCCGGTTTTCTTTATACCGGAACTGGGGAAAACAATGGCGGAACTTCCGCTCGAGGCGAAAAATCTGATCAGCCACAGAGCAAACGCAGCGCGTCTGATTCTGCCCCTTCTAACAGATTGGATCGATTGAGGAATTTTCCTATGAGTCATAAACCATCGAAGGATTATCAGAAAAGAAAACTGGAACTGACTTTATTGGCAACCTTACTGGAATTTCTCGGTCTTTTCGCGTTTTTATTCAGTGGGTGGAATATTCATTTGAGAAACATCCTTGAAAACAGGATCGGTTCTCATTTCCTGATCCTTTCCCCTTTCTATATTCTGATTATCGCTATCATTCACGAGGTTCTTTTTTTTCCTTTCGCTTTCATCAAGGGATACCGCCTGGAACATCGTTATCATCTCTCAAACCAGAAGTTTCTCGTTTGGATGAAAGACCATTTGAAATCGATGATTATCGGATGGATACTGGGATTGGGGGCGATATTGTGCGTTTATTCCCTTCTGCGGCTTTATCCTGTTGGATGGTGGTGGAGGGCAGGCCTGGTTTTATGGGTGATTTATGTGTTCCTCGTCAAATTCGCTCCCCTTTTTCTTTTCCCCTTGTTCTTCAAATTCAAGCCTTTACAGGATGAAATCCTGAAAAACAAAATCCTCGAAATCACAAAAACTGCCGGAGTCCATGTAAAAGGCGTCTATGAATTCGACATGAGCCGTAAAACCAAGTCCGTCAATGCGGCAATTACCGGGCTGGGTTCAACATGCCGGATACTACTGGCTGACAATCTCCTTTCCCATTTTACACAGGAGGAAATCATGGCTGTCGTGGCTCATGAACTGGGGCATCACAAGCACCGCCATCTTGTCAAAGGCATTTTCTTCAATTTCATTCTTCTTCTTTTATTTTTGTTTGCCAGCGAGATGGCAATCAGGGAAAGCGCTGATTATTTTCAGTTCCGATCGCCCGCAGATATGGCTACATTTCCCCTGATAGCCCTGGTTTTCAGCATCGGAAGCCTTCTTTTTCTTCCGATTACAAACGCTATTCTGAGGTCCTTTGAACGCCACTCGGACCGATTTGCCCTGGAAACGACGCGGAATCCGGCTGCCTTTATCTCCATGATGGAGAAGCTGTCAAATGAAAATCTGGCGGAAGATTCCCCCCATCCGATTATTGAATTTCTTTTTCACAGCCACCCTTCGGCGAAAAAGCGCGTCGCCCTTGCCCAATCCTACCTGGGACCCATCTTTACGCCTTCACGAGAACATCCGGAAATCAGGGGTCAATCCCTATAAAAATCCAGGTATTTTATGGAAATATTATGCTAAATTATAGATACAGCGTTTCCCATCATAACAGATATCCTTATAATTATGATGGATTTTTATAGAGAATGACCCCGATAGAATTCAGACATGCACTCCTAAAAAAAGGGAATCAAAATTTCATATTGACATTCGCTTTCTTTAAGGGAAGTTATACACAAAGATTTTTCTTGATTCCCAGAGAAAATTCAAAGGTTGTTCCTGATAATTTCGCATACTTTTGACGAAAGGGCGGAAAAATGAAACGCACCCTGCTTAACTCGTGGCATAAAGAACATAAAGGCCGAATGGTGGAATTCGCGGATTGGGAAATGCCCCTCGTTTATACCTCTATCAGCGAGGAGCATAATATTGTCAGGCAGAAAGCCGGTTTGTTCGATCTCTCGCACATGGGGAGAATTCGCGTGAAAGGTCCTGACCGCATGAGGTATCTTCAACGCCTTTTCACAAACGATCTCTCGGAACTTGTCGATGGGGGAATCCATTATGGATTCTTCTGCAATCCCCAGGGCGGCGTAATGGACGACGTCACCATTTACAAAGCCGAAGATTATCTCATGGCGGTCGTCAATGCGTGCAATCAGGCGAAAATCCTGAACTGGATGAAAACAAATTCCAGCGGATTCAATGTGGATATCGAGGATACCAGCATCTCAATCCTGATGCTTGCCATCCAGGGTCCTCTTTCCGTGGAAATCATGAATGAACTCGCAGATGCGGATTTCAGCGCATTGAAGAAATACAGGTTTACCGTACGCCAGATTTACAGAGCAAAGGCGGTGGTATCCCGCACCGGCTACACCGGGGAAGACGGCTTCGAGATTTACTGCGGTTCCATGTATCTTCCAGCTTTGTGGGATCGGTTTCTGGATGTGGGCTATGATCGCGGTTTGAGGCCGATCGGACTGGGGGCGCGCGATACGTTGCGAACCGAAGCCTGCATGCCTCTTTATGGAAACGAGCTGGATGAACATACCACCCCAGTAGAGGCGGGGCTTGAAAAATTCATCAAATTTTCCAAACCGGATTTCATCGGCAAACAGGCTCTGACGCTCGCCAGCCAGGCGGAATTCTCCAGGAAACTGATCTGCTTTGAAATGCTGGATAAGGCGGTACCGAGACACGGGCAAACCGTTACCTTTGAAGGGGAACCAATAGGGCGGGTCACAACAGGGACTTTCTCTCCCACCTTTAAAAAGGGCGTTGGAATGGCTTATGTGGATCAGGTGAAATCCACCCCGGATACCCCTGTCGAAATCGAGATACACGATAAATTATTCAAGGCGGTTATACGCCCCAGGCCACTTTATAAAAGGAGGAAGTCATGACAGAATACGATATCCCAAGCGATCTTTTGTATGCAAAAACTCATGAATGGGCAAAGGCAACGGAAAAGGAAGTTACGGTTGGCATCACATCTTACGCCGTGATCCAGATGGACAAGGAGATTGTCAATATCGAATTGCCGGAAAAGGGCGCCCGGGTCAAAAAAGGCGAGTCCTTTGGCGTGGTGGATTCTGTGAAAGCCGCTTTTGATCTCTATGCCCCTGTAACAGGGGAAGTAACGGATGTAAACAAACCCGCTTCCGAACGCCCTGAAATTGTCGCCGATTCCCCTTATGTACAGGGTTGGCTGATAAAAATAAAAATGAACGATCCGAATGATTTGAATGACTTGATGAAGGCTGCGGATTATAAAAACTTCCTCGCTTCGCACGAATAAGAACGAAGTTATGATTGCGTGATTTTGTCTGAATTCCAGATTGTCATAGCCCTTTCCCGGAAACATGAGGGAGGTAAATGTGAACCCATATCTTTGTACCACGGATGATGAGAGAAAAAAACTGATGGATGAAATCGGCGTCTCCTCCATTCGTGAGCTGTTTCAGGGGATTCCCGCGCATCTTCAGCTGGAGAAACCTCTGGAGATGGACGCGCCCGAAGGAGAATACGAACTTGCCAATAAAATCAGGGGACTGGCTGCAAATGCGCCTTCTCCCGATTCTTTCATCAGTTTTATGGGCGGCGGGATTTATGAACATTTCATCCCCTCCCTGGTTCATCATCTTGCGGAACGCTCGGAATTCGTGACTTCCTATACGCCCTATCAACCGGAAGCGAGCCAGGGCAATCTCCAGGTCTTTTTCGAATATCAGTCCCTTATTTGCCGCCTGTTTGAAATGGATGTCTCCAACGCCTCGCATTATGACGGCGCCACGGCGCTCGCCGAAGCGGTCATCATGGCAAAGGGGATACGGGAAAATCGACGACGCATCCTTATCCCGGAAACGCTGCATCCTTTTTATCGGGAACTCCTCCTGGCTTATATAAGACATCTGAATCTGGAACCGGTCATTCTCAAATCACAGGATGGTATCATTCCTCCTGACGCCATCCAAAAAAGCGTGAATGACAATGTTCTATGCGTGATCCTCCAGAATCCGAACTTTTTCGGATGCATCGAGGAAATGAACCAAGCCTCGGAAATCGCTCATACATCCGGCGCCCTGTTCATTTCCGTCGTTGATCCGATTTCCCTGGGATTACTTGCTCCGCCGGGTGAATATGATGCGGATATCGCTGTCGCTGAGGGGCAATCCCTCGGGCTTCCTCCTTATTTCGGAGGGGAAACGCTCGGGATATTCACCTGCAAAAAGGAATTCATGAGAAAAGCGCCCGGACGCCTCGTGGGAATGACAAAAGACGCTCGGGGAAGACGCGGCTTTGTACTGACCCTTCAAACCCGCGAACAACACATCCGAAGGGAAAAGGCTACATCCAATATTTGTACGAACCATGCCTTGAACGCAACGCGCGCTGCGGTATTCCTTTCAACTCTGGGGCCTCGCGGAATCGAGGAAATGGCGGAAAACTGCCACTCCAACGCAGAATACGCCAAAGGTTTGATTCAATCCATGAATGATTTTCGAATCGCATTCACAGCGCCTACATTCAAGGAATTCGTTGTAAGAGCGGTTAATGGAAATAACCGTGAATGGATGAATAAACTCATGAAAAAGGGATTATATGCGGGACCATCGCTCGAACGTTTTCATAAGGATTGGAAAGACCTCTTTCTTGTTTGCGCAACGGAACTCAGAACCAAAGCGGAAATCGATGCCCTGGTTCAGGCTATGAAGGAATAGTCATTTTACGATTACGAGCGCGATTACGAATTAAAGGATGAGATAATGGCTGAAGAAAAAACAGGACTGATTGCGGAAACGCCGGTAATTTTTGAATTGAGCGGCAAGGGACGCAGGGCGGTTCTCCCTCCGCGGAAAACTGTTCCTGACGCCAAAACAAGGCTTCCAGATCGTCATCTTCGAAAAAAGAAGATCGCTTTCCCGGAATTGAGTCAATCCCAGGTAGTGCGTCATTTTACCAACCTCTCACGGAAAAATTTCTCGGTGGATGGCTGTTTTTACCCCTTAGGCTCATGCACCATGAAATATAATCCCAAGATCAATGAAGATATGGCTGCGCTTGAAGGTTTCACAAGGCTTCATCCCTTTCTGGATGAGAGCCACGCCCAGGGAATCCTTCAAATCTGTTTCGAGTTGGAGCAGGCGATATCGAAACTTACCGGAATGCCGGGCGTATCGCTGCAGCCGGCAGCGGGAGCGCACGGCGAACTTGCCAGCATGCTTATGATCCGCGCTTATTTCGACTCGCGCGGGGAAGCCGGTCGCC
>JAFGFK010000273.1 GCA_016931135.1 Candidatus Sumerlaeota bacterium
GGATCGGATTTAAAAGGTTCCGGATCGCTAGCAAGCGGATTTCTCCACCAGATTGCGTATCCAAAGACAAGGGGTATTTCCTGAACCTTTCCGGATTGGTATTCAAGGCGGATGGCGCCTGCCTTGTCACCAATGAAAATATTATGATAGGAATTCCCGCCGCCCCAGGGCGGATTAGCCTGATCCGGTGAATTGACGCCTCCCAGGATATAAACGGCGTGCGCCCGGATGCCATTTGTCATGATCTCGAGAGGTTCTCCTTCTTTGAATTCGCGCCATAAATTCGTCTTGAGGAAGGGGAGACCATCGATCCGGATTTCTTCCCACGGCTTTTGTGTTTCTTCTCTTGCATCCGGTGAAACCTTTTTCCGCGGCAAAACGATTCCTGTGTATTTTACAGGAGAGTCCTTTGAAAAAGTATCCGGTGAAAGGTTCATCATGATTATCACTGGAATAAGGTATGAAATTATGTTTTTACAGGGGAACGATTTCATGGTTTGTCATTTCCCGGGTTTTTCCAAAAGAAGCGCAAGATCAATATATTGCCCGCCTGTATCCTGGCGTACGTGAACCGCAAGGAGATTCTTCCCCTGTTTCAGCAGCTCTTTGACAGCATCCGTCACGTCAAAACCATCGTACTGGTCGTTCCATCCCTTTTTCACAAGAATCTGTTTGCCATTCAGAAATATGGTTGTCCTGTTGTCGTAGTGCATGACTATAACGACTTTCTCAAACGGTTGGGCGCTGTATTCGAATTCCTGTCTGAGCCAGATATCCTTTGTTTTCCATGGCGTTCTGATCTTTTCATCCCAACCGGTTTTGCTGCCGAAAGGCGCCTTGCCAGCGTCCCAGTCCTTATCGTCATATTCCTTCCCTTGCCAGTCTTTTCCGGGCTTCTTTGTGGTATAACGCCACGCATGAGATTTTTCGCCATCCTGCGCTGCGCCTGTCAAAACCTCCCATTCCCGTTGTTTCAGATCGACAACGTAAGGCGGATTCTTCTCATAAGCCGCCTTCTTTTTCAGGACTTTCCTGAAACGTTCAATATCGAACTTCATGCTCCTGTCATAATAGTAAAGTCCGTTTTGTTCCTGTTCCACATCCGTGAGCTGCGTGTAGCAGAGACCGAATATGTACCGGTTATCCATCAATGCCCATGCGAGACCTTCAAAGCGTTTGTGGAATGCCTCAAGGCTTTCAGGCTGGTTGCCGTAACCCCAGCCCTTGTTCTGAATGTCCCACCCGATGCCTCCGTATTCGCTGAGGAAAAAGGGTACGCCGGTAAATTGCGAAATTCCGTATCTTTGCGGCAAACAAAGCCAGCGGGATTCATACATTTTCCGGAAGGAATCCGGATTCTGGTTATAATCATGGGCATCCAGAACCTCCGGATGCGGAATCGTATGGGCATAACCGCTTGATTCGATGACAGGTCTGGTCGGGTCTATGCTTTTCGTGACTTTGAAAATCGTGGATTGAATGTTTCCGGCTTCAGGAGGGGTTTCATTAAAGGGACACCACCCTATAATGGAAGGATGGTTTCTATCCCGCTCAACGATTTCAATCCATTCGTCGATGACCGGTTTGTTGATTTCCGGATTGGTATAATGCAATCCCCAGTTGGGATATTCGCCCCAGGTCAGGTATCCCAGTTTATCCGCCCAGTAATGAAACCGTGGTTCGAAAACCTTCTGATGCAACCTGGCGCCGTTGAATCCGCAATTCATGGAAAGCATGATGTCCTTTTTAAGGGCTTCCTCGCTGGGCGCAGTCCAGATGCCATCCGGATAGAATCCCTGATCCAGAACCGTGCGCTGGAAAATCGGCTCATCATTGATCAGGTAGCATGCCCCTTGAATGGCAACCGTCCTGACGCCGAAATAGCTTTGAACGAGATCGACTGGTTCGCCTTTCTGGATCAATCCCAGTGTCAGATCGTAAAGAAAGGGATCGGAGGGAGTCCATAACCGGATTTTCTTCAGATCAAGCGCCAGGACGTTATTCTGCGTTTTTACCGGGATTTCAGAATATTCGATTCTTTTCCCTTCCCTGAAAATGGCGCCATAGAGTTTCAAATCCTCAATAGACCCATCAACGCGCGCATTAATCAAAACCTTTTTGGCTTTGGGCTGGGGATCGATGACAAAAGATTTAATAAAGGAGGCTCCCACGCCTTCGAGCCAAACGGTTTGCCAGATGCCCGTTGTTCCAGTGTAAATGCAGCCATGGCTGACGCCGTCCGGCGACTGTTTCCCCAGCGCCTGGATTCCGCTCGAGGGATTATCGAATGCGTGAATAATAAGGGTATTGGAGTCATTAGAAATGAACCTTGTGATATCGAAGGAAAAGGCAACGCTTCCGCCTGTGTGTTCGCCGACTTTCTGTCCATTGACCCATACATCGGTTTTCCAGTCGCAGGCGCCTATGTGAAGGAGAGTCCTTTCGCTTTTCCATTCCCGGGGCTTGGTAAATTTGCGTCTGTACCAGACGTTTTTCACCGGCTTGGTTCTCTTGATTCCAGAAAGACTGCTTTCGCGGCAGAATGGAACCATGATTTTTTCCGGGTAGGCGGTATCCGATAAAAAACGGCTTGATTCGTCTTCATCGGTTTCGGTAAATTCCCAGGATCCGTTGAGATTGAGCCATTCCGATCTCATGAATTGCGGATTGGGATGTTCCGGACGGGGGATGCCATCATTAGTACTCATTCCATTAGCCTCCATTGTGAGTAAGAATATCAAAAAATAAAAAGACAGGTGAGAAATCGATGGATGGATTATTCGAAACATCTTCATTGATTGGTTCCTTATTGGAAATAATAGTATGATACAAGCTTGAGGGGAACACTTAAAAACCCTTCCTTTTACAGTCAACAGAAAAAGGCTTTGGGAGAGATAAAAAATATTTGTAACGTTTAAAGTCCATTAATCCATTCTTTAACGGAGAATGTAGGGCGTGCCTGAACCA
>JAFGFK010000274.1 GCA_016931135.1 Candidatus Sumerlaeota bacterium
CTCCGCTCTCCTCCTGGGTACGGTCGAGTTTTTCAATACCGTCCCCACCCTTTTTTTCACGCCGTTTGCCGGCGTTGTCGCCGATCGCTGGAACCGGCATCGCATGGTCATCCTGATCCAGACCCTCGCCATGATCCAGGCTTTTATCCTTGCCTTTCTCGTTCTCTTCGATGTCATCCAGGTATGGCATATCTTCGCCCTTTCTTTGTTTTTCGGCGTGATCCACAGCTTCGACATCCCGATCAGGCAGGCTTTTGTCATGGATATGCTCGAGAAAAAGGAAGATATAGGAAATGCCATTGCCCTTAATTCATCCCTGTTCAATACCGCGCGCATCATCGGTCCCTCCATCGCCGGAGTCACGATCGCCATTGTGGGCGAAGGATGGTGTTTCTTTATCAATGCAGTCAGTTTTCTTGCAGTCATCTTTGCCCTTTTTGCCATGCGGCTGCAGGCGGTTATTCGCGACCATCCCAAACATCACGTGTTCCGGGAGATCGCCGATGGTTTCAACTATACCTTCCGTTCGTATCCCATCCGATCCGTGCTTTTGCTCTTGAGCCTCATCAGCTTGGTGGGATTGCCGTACCATGTCCTGATGCCGGTTATGGCGAAGGATGTTCTCTTGGGTGACTCGCGCACGCTTGGATTTCTCATGGCTTCCATAGGTCTGGGCGCCCTTACCGGCGCATATTATCTGGCATCCCGGCGGGATATGCGCGCCCCCGAAAGAAGAATTGCCATGGCTTCTTATATCTTCAGTATTGCGCTGATCGTCTTCTCCCTTTCTCGCAACATCAATTTTTCCATGATCGTGCTGATTTTCTGCGGATTCGGGCTCATGGTTCAGATGGCGTCATGCAATACGCTTCTTCAAACCATTACGGATGAGAACAAACGGGGAAGGGTTCTCAGTTATTACACCCTGTCCTTTCAGGGCGCCAGCACCATTGGAGGTTTGATGGCGGGAGCGATTGCCGAAAAAATCACCGCGCCTTCTACCCTGCTTATCGGCGGATCATGCAGTTTGATCGGCGTCATTTTCTTCACCAGGAAACTCCCCATTCTCCATAAAAAGATTTACAGGATTTACAGGAAAAAGGGACTGATCCCTCCCAGGCGCGATTCCATCGACCCCCTGACAAAATGAAATGGACGCGCATCCCCGCCATCTTCCTTTTATTTACAGTAGTTTGGCAAATTATTGTTTTTGCATTACTCCCTTCAAAACCTCATTCATTCACCGCTTCGAACATCGCTACAATATTTTCCGCTGGTACGTTGGCAAGGATATTATGAACCTGTTGAAACACAAATCCGCCTTTTCTCCCGAATACTTCGATCTGTTCCTTCACGTGTCTTTTCACTTCCGAGGGGGTTGCAAAGGAGAGTATCTTCTGCGTGTCGCATCCCCCTCCCCAGAAACAAAGCCGACCTGCATATTTTTCCTTCAATAACGGAAGATTCATATCATGGCTGTTGATCTGAACCGGATTGATCGCATCGAGCCCCGCATCGATCAG
Source organism: Candidatus Sumerlaeota bacterium (assembly GCA_016931135.1). Classification (GTDB taxonomy): domain Bacteria; phylum Sumerlaeota; class Sumerlaeia; order MWCT01; family MWCT01; genus JAFGFK01. The sequence continues at coordinate 1,524 of JAFGFK010000274.1, forward strand.
ATCATCGAGAAGCGGTTCCACGCCCCCGCAGCAATGCAGATTGATTTTGACATCCGCCAGTTCCTTCGTCCTTTTCCATAGACTTTTATGATAGGGTTTGAAAAACTCGCGATACATTTCCGGCGAGATCAGAGGCCCATTCTGCCCCCCATAATCATCGCCGAAAACAATGATGTCGATGTAAGGGACTACCGCCTTCAGCCATTTTTCCAGGTTCTTCATGTACATCTCGTAAAGCTTCTCAACCAGCTGATGAATCCTGTCCGGATACATCATCATATAGAGAAAAAAATTGTCGTTACGGCACAGGTACTGGGGAACCTCGAACAGGTTTCCCCCGAACAGCCCCAGGATGGCGCGGTCCGTTGATTTCCGAAGGGCGCGGGCGCTCTCCGCCATCTCCCCGAGCCCCGCTTCATCGAGCGGGATATGCGCCCCGGGATGCGGAACCCCGCACCACATGTTTTCCGAAAGCATGGATTCCAGATTGTCGAAATTGCCCTCTTCCACATCACGCTGCGTCATCGGGAAATACGTCTGTTCGAAAAACAGGCAACCCTTTTTCTGAATGCCCAGTTCAACGCCATTTTCCGTGAGGATGACATTATCCTCCCCCCGTTTCTCGATGTTGGCATAGTATGGAACCTTGCACGGAGCGCCATCAGGAAGCTCCCAATCCTTCCAATCCGATTCCTTCAACAAAAATCCCCGCCCCATCTCTATGGTATCGATCTGAAAAATATCCAGCGCGGGTTTCTCAACAATGGCAAGCTGCTGGATTACGTCATAAACATATATATCCCCGGTAGCGACGCCCAGTTTCTTTTTCAGTTTAGAGTATGCGATGGCCATGATGCCCGAGGAGCGGTGCCCCCCGAAATCAACGGCTATCCGATCCGTTTCCTGGTGATCAACCGCTGCCAGAACTCTTTCTCTGGAGTTCACGATATTTTTCTCCCTGATCTTTTACTTTGCTTGATAAAACCCGTGATATGTCTCTTGATTTATTCCGACAGTTTCTCCGCCATTTCCTTTCGTATTTTTTCAAGCTCAAGATAATCTGTTGAATATTCCGTCATGGATTTGACAAGACGCCCGATGTTCCCCCGCGCTTCTTTTTCTCCATATTTTTCCTCGATCAGGCATAGATAATCATAATCCTCTATTCCATCCCTGATATTGAGAAGTCGTTGCGAGGGAACCGGTTCATCAAGCCCGATCTTCTTTCCAGGGTAAAAAAGGGAGCCGTCTCCATACGGACTTGGATTTGCCGGCTTGAACGTGTCAATATCGCTCCACGGATCCGGAGACCCCACATTTGAATCCTCATTCCAGAAGATGGCGTTCCAATACAGGAGCCCATCCACCTTGTTCATTTTCTGCTGCCAGAAGAGCATCCGGTGCTGCATGCCTGCCATATCCACAAAGAAATTACAGTAAGGATGCCCGGGTCCGCAACATACGTACCACCACAAATCGTCTCCTTTTTGATGTTGCTCCCACACCTCCCCATGAACATCCTTGTCGTCCATATACAGGGAGGAAACAATGCACCAGAGGTTGACGTCTTTTTCCGCATAGGGAACGAAGGTTTTGGAGGCGTCAAACTGGGGCCTCCCGCAGAAGGTCCCGATGATGCGGGCATCCGGCGCAATCTTTCTAACCCGCTCCGCCCTTTGATGCATAAGGTCGTATTGCTCCCTGTTATTCGGTTCATCCACCAGGTAAAAATATCCCTTGTCCCACCAATCGTTTTTTTTCAGGATTTCGACGATCCTTTTGAGTTGGGCGTCGTCTTTTTCAAACTCGGGAATCTTATAGCTGGTCATGCGCGGATCCAGAAAATATTTCGCCGCTTCAGGGGAATCATAAGGCGCAGGGATGTCAAAGGCGGAAATCTTGTAATCCAGCAGCATTTCATAATATTTGCGGTTCAGGAGGGAAGCTTCCGGCGTTCCCGGAGCCAGTCCGTGCGCCTTGACGGCAAAATCTCCCCAGCAACCAAATGACGTCACGCATCGAGGCGCGTCCGGAAGCGCAAAATCCCACACGGTAAGATGAAGATGCGATTTATATTCCCCGCCATCCCATTTGATCGTTACCGGAGAGCTGTATTGCCCTGCGTCCGCATCAGCAGGAACCTTGACAATAATGAAGATCGGTTGATTTATTCCAGGAGACAAATCTATTTTATCAAGCGGGGGAAGGGGATCCGGATAATGAGTATTTTTATCCGGGATCGGGACATAACAGGAATATCGTATCTCGATGTTTTCCCTGGAAATTTTCCGGAAAAGCCCCCCGGTAAAATTACCAATATGAATCCGTAAATTCGCAATGGATTTTCGGGGCGTGGCAATGATCTGGATTGCTTCAAACTCGTTTTTTGCGGAACAAATATGCATTTCCAGGCGCGCCTGATCCGGTCTTGCATCTTTCTGAAGGATTTTTCTGGTGGAATGCGCAGTCCAGAAGGCGATATCCATGGTTCTGTTACCGGATTGTTTCTCCGGGGGATCGAATATGCTGGTTGAGCAGGAACCCGAAAAGAAAAGCGCCGCGGTCAGAAAGAATAAACCGGTTTTCATAAGAAAACACCCCCTTTTTTCCTGATTCTTTTCAATACAGGAGATACTTCTCCCGCAGTTTTTTGAATTCATCGATTGCCGGTTTCCATTTCGCCACAATCTCCTCAGGCGTCTTTTTCTGCACGGTCAATAAATCCCAGGTCTCCTTGTCGCCCGTTTCGGTTGCGTATCCTCCGGTTGCATTGTATAAATCCGGATGACTTTCGTAAAACGCCTGAACCATGTGAAGCCCGGCTGTAACCGAATCAAGCGCCTCCCGATCATATAAAATGACAAATACCCCATGGCAGATCTCATCCTTGAACCTGTGATACTTGGCGGTTGGGGTGAAGGAATACGGAATGAACCGCACGCCCGGGGTTTTGCGCTTCGCCAGGTTCGCCGCCACCTTGTTCGCATCTGCAAACGGCGCGCCATACATCTCGAACGGACGATCAAGCCCCCTGCCCGTCGATAACTGCGTGGTCTCCCCCGAACCGCATCCGGGATACAGAATCGCCCCGTTCAGGGTCTTCATATTCGGCGATGGATTCTCCCAGATCAATCCAGTCTGATCCAGGTACATCCACCGTTTCCAGTTCTTCATGGGAACGACCGCAAGATCGCATCCGATCTTGAAGTGATCGTTGAACAGTTGAGCCAGCTCCCCGATCGTCATCCCGTGGCGCGTGGGGATGGGAAGGATGCATGTGTTGCCTCCGCACATATCCATGGTCGGGATTCCCCCCTCCACTTTATTCCCTCCGATAGGATTGGGGCGATCCAGAACCACGAATTTGATTCCGTATTCTTTCGCCGCCCTCATGGCATACGCCATTGTGCCGATATATGTGTAGAAACGCGTCCCGATATCCTGGATGTCGAAAACCAGCGCATCCAGCCCCTCCAGCATCTCTTTGGTGGGTTTCTGCGTCTTCCCGTAAAGGCTGTGAATGATCAAACCGGTTTTTTCGTCTTTAGCGGTATCGACCTTTTCATCCGCATTTCCGCGTATCCCGTGTTCAGGGCTGAATAAACACACAAGTTTCAAATCCTTCGTTTCAAACAATATATCAATATCGCTCTTTCCATCCCGTGAAATCCCGGTATGGTTTGTTATCAATCCGACTTTTTTCCCTTTCAATACATCGAAGTTTCGCTCCGCAAGAACATCGATCCCCGGATATACATTCCCGATAATCTCTTTTTCCTTTTCTTCAATGGGCATTGCCTGATGCAGAAACGCAAAACACGCCATAACCGCCAAAAGGATATACAACTGTTTTCGAAAGAAAGTTTTCATGATTTCCTCCCTTTTCCCGGCAAAATTTTAGTAATCCATAACGGGAAAAAACGGATTTTGCAAGGAAATCAGGATAAAAAGTTAACCAGTCTAATGAGGTTGCGCGCCCTTTGAAAATGTCCATTTTTATTATTTTTTCCTTGATAAAAGAAAGCAAGATATGGTAGGCGTAACTCCATTAAATACAAGATGATGAGGAGGTTTCCTTTCTCCACTATGTTTTATTGCAAAATGCCGGTTCCCGTTCTTCTTTCCCCTTCCTTTTCCCTCCTGTTTTTCATGGAACAGATGTTTTTTAATCCTGTAGTAAAGAAGGTGTTGCTATGGCGCTCAGAAAGAAAAAATACTTTGTCCTGGATACCAATGTCATCCTGCACGACAGCTCCTGTATCCATCAGTTCGAGGAACATGACGTCATCATCCCCATAGTGGTTCTCGAGGAACTGGATCAGTTCAAAAAGGGCCACGACTCCCTCAATTTTCATGCCCGTGAATTTCTGAGAATCCTGGATTCTTTAAGTGATGATAAAATATTCAACGGCGGCGTACGGATCGGGCCCGGAAAGGGCATGATTTCCATAAAACTCGATCAGCCCCCGCACCAGGACCTTACCCCTCATTTCCAGACCATGAATCCGGATCACAAAATCCTGAATACGGCGTATCATCTCTTCAAAAACAAATCCGCGCAAACGGTGATCCTCGTGACCAAGGATGTCAACCTGCGCCTCAAAGCCAAGGCGCTCGGACTCATGGCGCAGGATTACAGAAACGACTGCGTCGAAGATGTCACCTCTCTTTATACTGGCGCCAGAACCGTCGAATTTGTTCCCGAAGAACTGATCAAACGTCTTTACAAGGACCCCTTTGCCATGGATCCCTCCGAATTGGAATGGGAACACGCCCCGATTCCGAACGAGTATTTTGTCCTGCGTAATGGCAAGATGTCCGCCCTTACCCGGTATGATTTTTCAACCAATTCCCTTCGCAAAATCGAAAAGGACATCTCTTACGGCGTTACCCCGCGCAATGCGGAACAGATTTTCGCCCTGAACGCCCTTCTCGATGACAACCTCAAGCTGGTTACCCTTACCGGAAAGGCGGGAACAGGGAAAACCCTGCTTGCCCTCGCCGCCGCCCTCGAACGGAGGCGCAATTACCACCAGATTCTCCTCGCCAGACCTGTTGTTCCCTTGAGCAACAAGGACCTCGGATTTCTCCCAGGGGATGTGAATTCCAAACTCGAACCCTATATGCAGCCCCTTTACGACAACCTCGGCGTTCTGCGGTTCAATAAAAACAAGGACAATACCTCCCAGATCAATAAATTTCTCGAGGAGGAAAAGCTGGTCATCACCCCGCTCGCCTATATCCGCGGCAGAAGCCTGGTTAAAATGTATTTTATCGTCGATGAGGCGCAGAACCTCACCCCCCATGAAATCAAGACTATCATCACCCGCGCCGGCGAAGGCGCCAAGGTCGTCATGACTGGCGATATCTTCCAGATCGACCACCCTTACCTGGACAGTTCCTCCAACGGGCTCAGCTACTTGATCGAGAAAATGCAGGGGCAGCCCCTTTACGCCCATGTAAACCTGACGCGGGGCGAAAGGTCCGAACTGGCAGACCTCGCAAGCAACCTTTTGTAGGAAAGAGAGCAAGTCGCCATTGTTATAAGAGAAAAGGATCAAAAGGACTGAAATGACATAAATGATGGAGAAGGATAATACCAGTTTCCACCTTAATTTCTTTCGCCCCTCTTGTCCCTTACGTCTTTTGAAAGGAGCGCTCCATGTCTGGCGGCTTCATCCCGCCCCATGGCGGTTATGCCAGTCTGCTTTCCTATCAGAAGGCGGAGATTGTCTATCGCGCCACGGTCTATTTCTGCGACCGCTTCCTGGATAAGTTCGACCGTACCCGCGACCAGATGATCCAGTCCGCCCGATCGGGCAAGCAGAATATAGTAGAAGGCAGCATGGCTTCTGCAACATCCAAGGAAACGGAAATCAAACTCACCAATGTCGCCTGATCCTGCCTCGAAGAATTGCTTGAAGATTACTGCGATTTCCTGCGAATAAGAAATCTCAGGGAATGGCAACGCGATCATCCCTATGCCGTGCGCCTGCGTCGGCTCAACCGCCAGCCCGGCGCCAATTATGAAACCTTCAGAAAAGGCATCGAACATCCAGACCCCGCCATCTGCGTCAATGTCATCATGGGATTGGTCAAGGTAACAAATTATCTTCTCGATCAGCAGATCCGCCGCCTCGAACGGGACTTTCTCAGGGAAGGCGGTCTGCGCGAACGCATGACCCGCGCCCGCCTCGCCGAACGCGACAAGCAACGCAAACGCCAGCAAAACAGTCCCTGAACGCCCCTTCCCCAACCCCTTTTGTCCCTTTAGATAAAATTACTACGGTCCGGGTGAAGTTGTGTTTTCAACAAATGTTTTGGTCCCTTATGTCCCTTTAGTCCCTTAAACTGCCTTTCATTCCCCCATCACCTTCACGATCACGCGTTTTTTTCTCTGACCGTCAAACTCGGCATAAGCAATCGGGGGTCAATCCATATAAAAATCCAGGTATTTTACGGAAATATTATGCTGAATAATATATACAGCGCTTTTCATCATAACGGATATCCTTATAATTATGATGAATTTTTATAGAGAATGACCCCGCAGGAATCATCCTGCGTTCCCGGAATGGAGTCAGGATGCGCATACAGGATTTTTATAGTGTTTGCCCCCCGATTTCCGGAGCCAAGATGCGTCCAACTGTGGATTTATCCTCACTTTTTTGTTGACAACGCCCCCAATGTGTGGAAGATTCCACACATACATTTATATTTTATCACGGGAGGCTTTTCTATGGAAAATTTAACTTCCGGCGAACTCGAGGTTATGAGCGTCCTCTGGAAACATGGCTCCATGAAACCCGCAGAAATACAGAAATATTTCCCCCGACCCATAAAAAACGCAGCGCTTCGCTCCATCCTTCTCATACTACTGGAAAAAGGTCATGTCAGAAGAGAGAAAGTTGGCAAGGCATTTTACTACACTTCTAAAACTCCCCCCCAGAACGAATTTCTTTCGAGAATCCGGCGCCTGGCGAAAACCTTCTTCCAGGGGTCGCCCTCAAATCTCGTCGCCCAGATCATCAGAAATGAAAAACTTTCTGAACAAGACATTTCCGAGCTGAAAAAAATCGTCGAGGAAAAGGCGCGAAAACTTTCAAAAGGAGATAAATAAAATGGAAAGTATTCTTCATTATCTCGTTGGTATTTCCGTTGGCTGGGATTTGCTGTTCAAGGGATCCGTAATCCTCTTCCTCTGCTGGATATTTCATTTCTCCCTTCGACGATTGCATCCCTTATGGAGAATCCTCGTTTTCCGCGTGGGTGTCTCTGCTCTTGCTCTTTTACCTCTTTATGCCAGCGTTTTACCGGAAATTCCCCTCCCCCTGTTAACAAAATCAGATTCTTTCATCGAACATGCTCCAGCGCGATTTTCCCCGCAAACCGTGATATCAGATGAAGCATCTCAATCCGATACTTCCCCTTATTCAGATTCTCATCCTGCAAAAGGCAATATGGGAACGCTCCTCATCATTCTGTGGTTTGTCATCACCGCAATTCTTTTCACGAGACTTCTTTTTTCGTATAAGGCGATTAGAAAGATAATGAACAACGCCGCTGCCGCACCGGAGACGGTTCAGTCCACACTCCGCTCTGTTCAGGAACAATTGCGCGTGAAAGAAACGATTCAGGCGCGGTTCTCAGAGGAGGTTTCCATTCCGTTTATCGCCACATGCGGCGCAAGGACGATTGTTTTACCCAGGCGAATGGTCGAACCCGATTTTTCCGGGGAACTTCCCGGCGTTCTTGCGCATGAGGTTTCTCATCTTATCTACCACGATATCTTCTGGTTAACGTTCATGGATATACTCTCCCGTCTGCTTTGGTTTCACCCGCTTTTCTGGAAAATCCCTTCCGTTCATGCAGGGGATTGCGAGGAATCAACGGATATCATCGCATCCCAATGCCTGGGAGACGTCACGCTGTATTCCGGAACATTAGCCCGTGCGGCTTTGGACCTTTTGACAAAAACCCCGATACCGGCGCGTGGGGCGATCCCCATGGCGCGGATGCCGGAAATCCGGAGCCGCCTTCAAAAGCTGAAACGTTCCTTTTATTTCTCCGCTATAAGAAAAAAATCCCAGATTATCTGCGTGGTTCTAAGCGCGTTCTGCCTGCTGGTTCTGAGTTCCATAAAAATCACTTACGCGGATTCAGGTAAACAGGATGCCATGCCCAAGGATCCCCAAAAATACACGGAGAAAGAGATTCGGCAGAAATCCGCAGATTTCTTTTTTGAACGCATTGGAAA
>JAFGFK010000275.1 GCA_016931135.1 Candidatus Sumerlaeota bacterium
GGAAGGGAGATCATGATGCGTGTTTCGCTGGTTTTTGTTTTCTCGGAGATTTCGACATAAGGGTACAGAAGGTTGCGGGAGGCTTGATAAACCCTTTGATAGCGTGAAAGGGCTTCCTTCGAGGAAGTTTCGAGAAAATCTACATTGATGTTGTTGTAAAAATCCGTTACCTTTTGGGAAGGCTTGTGAAAACGCGGGGGGGATACGAAATAAAGTCTTAAAAAGGAGGCTCCGAGGGATCTGCCCGAGGTGCGATAGCACTGGAGGCGGTAATTCTGCCGGAAAATATCATCGATCCTGCGTTCGATCTCCCTTGTTTTATCAAGGGTGTCATCGACGAAATAAAGGGTTTCCTCTTTTCGTTCGCTTCGAATATCGACATCCACATCCGGGGATTTGGAGTTTTCCGCAATGATCTCCGCCGCTCTCAGGGATTCGATATGTCGCGCAATCACAGGGATCGGGGTGGTTTGGAAGTAATACTCCCCTATTCCAAGGCTTCCGAAGAATCGGTTGATTTTCTTGTGGATCGCTTCCTTTGTGAGGTTTCCCCTTTTTACAAGAAGATTCTCTACCTTCCGGATGTCCTCTTCCTTCAATCCATTCATTCTTGCCAGTTCCTTGTAATCCATTTCCAAATACCTCCGGGAACGGACAAACCGTTTCAGTGGCTGCGAACGATCTCCTTTACCCTCATGAGTCGCGTCAGATTCGATCGTTCGAGTTCATTCATTCTCATCACGATATCGCGTATTGTTTCCTGGATATTGGGTATAAGCACATACTCGAGGGCGTTGACGCGGCGCCTGGTTGTTTCTATTTCAGCCGCCAGGAGTTCCAATCCCCGGCGTTTAGCTGCAAGTTCCAACGTTTTTGGAAGGACCTGTTTGTACAATTGCATGGCTATATCGAGATCTGCGCTCGTGGTGGCATAGCCGTATTGTCCTCCGGTCAGTTCACCCTGTATCTGGATTCTGGGGAGGGAAACGTTCATCACGGACTCGCTCTCCAAGTTCACGGTTACCTGATTCTCGGGATTGAACATCAGCGCCTCATGAAGATCGATCGGACTCATCATAGCCCTGGCGAAAAGAAAATGGTTGTGCGCTTTCAGGATGAGAGATTCCACCTCCTGATGAAGGGATTTGTACCCCTTGATCATTTCGAGAAAACGGCGCATGAGTTCATCCAGTTTGTCCTTGAGGAGTTTATGCCCGCGAATGGCGACAGCAACCCGCTTCTTGAGGTTCATGAGTTCCATGCGTGTGGCGCTGACCTGGAGTTTCAATCCGTTTCCTCCCTGTTCGATACTCTGTCCTTACCCGGAGAAACATTCTCGTCTTTCCGGGGTAGATATTTATCGATTAATTCATACTTTATGCGTTTCAACTCGGTTCTGGGAAGTTCGGTCAGAAGGTCCCAACCGATGGACAGGGTATCCTTAATGGAGCGGTCTTCATATTCATCCTGTCTTACGAACTCATTCTCAAAGCGTTCGGCAAAGGAGAGAAACTTCTTATCCAGTTCTGAGAGGGCGGCTTCTCCCAGAATGGTGGAAAGTTCCTGAGCCTCCTTGCCTCTGGCATAGGAGGCGAATATCTGGTTAGCCCAGTTGGGATGATCCTCCCGTGTGCGTCCTTCGCCGATCCCCTTGTCGCGAAGCCGGGATAAGGAAGGTAAGACATCGATGGGGGGATAAATTCCCTTGCGGTGCATGGAACGGCTGATGATGATCTGTCCTTCTGTAATATATCCTGTGAGGTCGGGAATGGGATGAGTTTTATCATCTTCCGGCATGGTCAAAATGGGAATCTGGGTGATGGAGCCTTTTTTCCCCCGGATGCGCCCTGCCCTTTCATAGATTGTGGAAAGGTCAGTATAGAGATAGCCGGGATAGCCCCGGCGTCCTGGAATTTCTTTTCGAGCGGCGGACACCTCCCTCAGGGCTTCACAGTAATTGGTCATGTCTGTAAGGATAACCAGGACATGCATGTCAAGTTCAAAGGCGAGGTATTCCGCAGCCGTGAGGGCGAGACGCGGCGTGGCGATACGTTCAATGGCCGGATCGTTTGCGAGATTGACGAACAAAACGGCGCGTTCGATGGCGCCGGTTTTCTGGAAATCCGTGATGAAAAAGTGCGCCTCTTCAAAGGTAATTCCCATGGCGCCGAAGACAACGGCAAACTTTTCCTGGCTCTCCGGGACACGGGATTGGCGCGCGATCTGTGCGGCGATGCGGGAGTGGGGAAGCCCGGAAGCGGAAAAGATGGGGAGTTTCTGCCCCCGAACCAGTGTGTTCAAGCCATCGATGGCGGAGAATCCCGTTTGTATAAACTCAGAGGGATAATCCCGGGCATAAGGATTAATGGCTTGCCCGTTTATATTCAGCCTTTGCTCGGCTATAACAGGAGGTCCATTGTCAATGGGTCTTCCCATCCCGTCAAAAATCCTGCCGAGGAGATCCGGAGACACCCCCAGTTCAATCCCCCTTCCCAGGAAACGCACGGAGGAGCCCTCCACGCTGACGCCTGTCGTGGAACCGAAACTCTGCACCAGGGCTTTGTCTCCGTTGACCTCCAGAACGCGCCCCAACTGTTTTTTCCCCGAGGGGAGTTCAATCTCGGCGAGTTCTTCATACTTGATTCCTTCTACATCCTCCACAAGAATCAGAGGTCCAACCACTTCCGTAATGGTAAGATATTTTTTAAGGGTCACGACGTACCGACCTCCTCCTTGAAATCATTCAATATGGCATCGATATCATCAAGATTTTCCTCAAGGGCGTATTTTGCCCTGGCGATCTTCTCGCGTACAGGATGGCTGACCAAATTTTCCAGTTCGCTTCCTCTTTCGAGGGCTTTCATAAACAAATCATGGGCTTCCAGGATCAAAGTCAACAATTTCTGCTGTTTTTTAAACGAGGAATACGTGTCGATTTCATCAAAAGCGATCTGGTGGAGGAAATCCTCACGGATAGATTTGGCGCTTTCCAGAATCATCTGATCATGAGGGGAAAGGGTATCGCGTCCGACCAGGCGGACGATTTCCTCCAATTCGGCTTCCTTTTCGAGAATCTGCATGGCTTTGTTTCTCAAGGCAATCCAGTCCATGCCCGTAACTTCATTGAAATAATCCCTCATGGCGTCCAGGTAAAGCGAGTAGCTGATCAGCCAGTTGATGGCGGGGAAATGACGCCTGTAGGCAAGCTTGCTGTCGAGTCCCCAATACACTTTCACCACCTTGAGGGTTGCCTGAACAACCGGATCGGAGAGATCGCCGCCGGGGGGCGAAACTGCGCCGATAATGGTGGCTGTCCCCTCTCTATTGTCTTTACCGAGACACACCACGCGCCCCGCCCTTTCATAGAAATCCGCCAGTTTCGAGGGAAGATATGCGGGATAGCCTTCTTCACCAGGCATCTCCTCGAGCCGTCCGGAGATTTCCCGGAGCGCCTCCGCCCATCGGGATGTGGAATCCGCCATCACAGCGACATTGTATCCCATATCCCGGTAATATTCAGCAATGGTGATGCCTGTGAAAATGGAAGCCTCCCGCGCCGCGACCGGCATATTGGACGTATTGGCGACAAGAACCGTTCGTTTCATCAGGGGTTCGCCGCTTTTGGGATCCTTGAGCTCGGGAAATTCAAGGAGAACATCCGTCATTTCATTACCGCGTTCCCCGCAACCGATATAGACCACGATTTCGGCGTCCGCCCATTTGGCAAGCTGGTGCTGAACCACTGTTTTCCCGCTGCCGAAAGGCCCCGGAATGCTTGCCGTACCGCCTTTTGAAACAGGGAAAAATGTATCGATCACGCGTTGCCCCGTGGAGAGTAATTCCCTGGGCGCCAGCCTCTTTTGATAAGGTCTGGATTTTCGCACTGGCCAGTTTTGAAGCATTCTGACTTCACTGATCTTTCCCTGAGTATTTTTTATTCTGGCAATAATTTCCTCCAGTGTGAAAGAATCCGACTTGATATCCACGACTTCGCCTTCGCAGCCCGCTGGCGTCATAATCTTGTGATTCACAAGGGTAGTCTCCTGAACTGTTCCCAGGATGTCTCCTTCCGAGACGCGGTCTCCGATCCGTAAAGACGCCTGAAAATCCCATTTTTTCTCGCGATCCAAGGGCGGGATAGCGACGCCCCGATTGATCAGATTGCCCGTTTCGAGCATGAGTTTGTCGAGGGGTCTCTGGATTCCATCGAAAATCGAACCGATCAGTCCCGGTCCCAGTTCGACATTCAGGGGATGATTGGTGGAAACAACCTTTTCACCAGGTCCGATGCCGGCGGTATCTTCATAAACCTGAATGGAAGCCCTGTCGTTTCTCAGTTCGATGATTTCCCCGATGAGGTTTAAATCCCCAACATGGACCACATCGAACATCCTGGCTTTATTCATGCCTTCCGCCACGACAAGGGGTCCGGATACCCTGACGATTTTACCAGTGATTTCATTCATAGTACAATACAGTCCCTTTTAAATAAATATGATGAACGCGTCTCCCTGTTATTGCGATCAAGCCTTGTCCATGATATTGGAAATCCCGACCGCTTTTTCGACGATTGCCGTCAGTTCCTTCAAACCCATTTTATTCCTGGTATTGCATCCCGGCAGAACCATGATCATGGCTTTCTTCATGAAATCCGGTTTGGATTCTTCAAGGAACCGGGCAATGGTATCCGTGACAAATACGACCGCGTATGTTTTTTTCATGACCTCATCAAAGGCGCTTTGCGCCTGGCTTGCATTTTCAGCGATATGGCAATCCATGCCCAGCGATCCGAAACCCAGAACCGTATCCTCATCTGCGATAAGGGCGAGTTTATCAGGCATAATAGGTCATCACCCGCTTTCTGAGATCCTCAATGGGAAGATTGTTTTTTTTCGCCACAAAAATCCGTCTGAGAATCTTGATTTCAAAAAGTCTCGTCACCAGATAAGCCAGAACAGGTTCGGGTCCGAAGGTAACATAACGCGCTGAATCGAGCTGATCTATGAGGAGTCGGGACTCCTCGATTTCGAGCATGGTGAGAGATCCTTCCGAGTGATATTCATCGAGGGCTTTATCGACCATGCTGTAAAAAGGGGTCTTCTCGAAATGATGGGGAATATCCCGTATCCCGGAGCTCCAGGCGTTCTGGAAATGCGACAGGGGAAAATTTCCCCCGGGAATGAAGAACTGATCGAATTGTTCCCTGGAACGTTCGGAAATCCGGATGCGAATGAAAGTCTCCACGTTATGGATGTCGATATTCATGGAAAAATAATTTGCCAGAATCGGTCTTTTATGTTTTATGGCGCCGTCCATCTGAGCCCGGAGCAGCGCCCGATCCCATACCGCGTCTATAATGCGCAGTTTGGGGATTTTCTTCCAGATTTCCCGTAACTCGCTGGTTGCGGCGATCATCCAGGGAGGAAATTCCGGATGGGGGGAGGCGTTCTGAACCAATTCCCGCAATGAGGGGACGCTGTATCGCCCGGTGGCGTAAAAGGCGTGTGGTTCGTAAGCGTTTGCAATTTCCGCCTTGAAGAGAATCTTGATGTTCTGAACGTCGAAGTAATATACGAAGATATCGACCAGCTGCGGATCTGCGCAGATGGAATCCATAAGATGAATGAGA
>JAFGFK010000276.1 GCA_016931135.1 Candidatus Sumerlaeota bacterium
AACTTCTCATGCGGAATGCGCCCTCCTTCGTTAAGCCGTTGGCTTGACTACGGAGGGTTAAAATGCGGAGTGCGGAATGCGGAATGCAAGAGTCTTATCAAATAATGATTGAATACCGCACTTCAAACTTTTAACTTTAAACTTCAAACTTCTAATGCGGAGTGATAAATGCAAAAGGATATGATATGGGATTGAGAAGAAAGAAGACATCCGGAAGAGAGCGTCGTGAATTCTGGATAGCCCTGGGCTTCCTTGCGCCCAACTTTTTCGGTTTCATCATATTTGCCGCGGGTCCGGTTCTGTTTTCCCTTGCGGTGAGTTTTACCAACTGGAATCTGCAAAGGACCATCCCTTTTCGCATGACCTTCCTGGAAAACTACGCCACCCTGATGCGGGATAAGGAATTCTGGCTGTATTTCATCAATACGGGCTACCTGATGCTGGGAATGCCGATCGCCATTTTCGGATCGCTTTTTCTCGCCATACTTTTAAATCAAAAGCTCCGAGGAGCGCTGGTTTATCGCACCCTGTTTTATCTTCCATGCGTAACAAGCGGGGTTGCGCTCATGATTTTGTGGAAGGCTCTTTACAATCCGGATTTCGGTCCGGTCAATACTGCCATCAACTGGTTTATCGAGCATTTTTACATCAACGATCTGATCCGGTTTCTGGGGGGCGAGGGAGCGTCCGCGCCGCCCTGGCTACTTTCCACGAAAAACCTGCTTGGCATGTATCCGGATGATATCCGGATCGGGAGCGGACAATTCGGCTTGGGCGCGCGCGACGCCATCATTATCATGGGAATATGGACAGCCATCGGGGGAAACAACATGATCCTCTATCTTGCCGCGCTCAGCAACGTATCTCAGGATTTATACGAAGCCGCGGAAATCGACGGGGCGGGAACCTGGGCGATGTTCAAGAACGTAACATGGCCTCAACTGGCGCCGACAACTTTTTTCATCGTGGTCATGAGTTTCATCGGTGGACTCCAGGGGGGCTTCGAACAGGCGCGCGTGATGACGGGCGGGGGTCCCGCAGGAACGACCACCACGCTTGCCTACTATATATACGTAAAGGCGTTCGAGGAATTTCAGATCGGGTACGCTTCTGCGGTATCCTGGGCGCTATTCATGATCATTTTCGCGGTGACGCTGGTGAACTGGAAGTTCGGGGCAAAGGAGCTGCACTATTGAAAGTTTAAAGTTTAAAGTTTGAAGTTTGAAATAGGAAGTGGGAAGTTTATCCGCAAAGGCGGATCTGAAATCTGAAAAGGGGATGTCATGGAGAAAGGGACAATCAAAATTTCGGGATATTCCGTGTGGTGGCATAAGCGGGGGCGGTTTTTGACAAGCCATATTGTCCTGATGTTTCTCGCCATAACAACGCTGTTGCCGTTTATGTGGATGGTTCTGGCGAGTTTCAAGCCCCTCGAGGAAATCGAGCAATTGAATCCTCTTCCCACAAAATGGCGTCCGGAAAATTACCTCAAGGTTTTTGAAAAAATCCCCTTTCACAGGTATTATTTCAACAGCCTTTTTGTGGCGGCGTGGGTGACCTTCACCACCTGCCTTACGAGCGCGATGGCTGCTTATGCGTTTTCGCGGCTCCGGTGGCGCGGACGGGATCATGTCTTTCGCCTGTATCTCGCCACCCTGATGATTCCGGGAGTTGTCGTCATGATCCCGAATTACGCCCTGATGGTGAAGATGCATCTTCTGGATTCCTACCCGGGTTTGATCGTTCCTGCATCGTTCAGCGCATTCGGGACGTTTCTTTTACGCCAGTTCATGCTCACGATTCCCCCATCCCTCGATGAATCCGCATCGATCGAGGGCGCGGGGCAATGGCGCATCTTCTGGGACATTATCATGCCTCTGGCGCGTCCGGGTCTCATCACGCTTGCGATATTCACCTTCATGGGAAATTACATGTCCTTTTTCTGGCCGCTGGTTCTGATCAAGAGCGAGCATCTCCGAACCCTTCCCATCGGCATGCTTTATTTCGACTCCATCTATGGACGTCAGACCAATCTGATCATGGCGGCGAGCGTCATGAACATCATCCCGCTCATCGTTCTTTTTGTCGCCTCGCAGAAATTCATCATCAAGGGAATTCAACTGGGAGCGGTCAAGGGATGATAAAGAGACTTGCATCCGAATAAAAGATATGTCAGATTCCCATGTAGTATTTCGTAACAGTTTAGATGTTTGAAAAACGCTATCGATAGGGAAAATGGGATCAAATATATTCATCTGTTTTTCAAACATCCAAACTGTTACAATATTTCAAGAATACCTCCGTGATTCCATGAGGGGATTTTATGGAAGATCCGAAATGGGACATTCCATTCCTGCGGATTACGAAACAGGATATTGACTCCGAACGGCTTCAGTGCGAGGACGAAGGGAAGAACCCGGATATCTTTTCCCGCACCTACAAGCGCGTGTCTCATCTGGACCTCGAGGATGAGGAGAATCAGCTCAAGGCGCAGGAACTGATCGACAAAATCGCCTCTTTATCCGTTCGAGAGGATTATCCCTACAGGGAGCCTTCGGATTGGGAGGGCGTCCTTTCTCAGCAGGAGCAGATACTGGAGCTGCCGCCCCTGACGCTGAAGGGACACGAGCTGGAGGATAAAATATACGGGGGATGGCTGGGGCGATGCGCCGGCTGTCTTCTGGGAAAACCGTTCGAGGGGTGGCCTCGCCATCGCCTGTGGAGTTTTCTGCGCGACGGATGCCTGCTCCCGCTTTCGGATTACCTCACGGTGAGGATTTCCCCCCGCATCCGCAAGAAATACAACCTGCCGCCGGATACTCCCTTTGTCGAAAACATCCATTGCATGCCGGAAGACGGCGATCTCAATTATACCGTGGCAAACATGGCGCTTTTGAAAAAACACGGACGCCACTTCACCCCCCATGACGTTGCCCGCTTCTGGCTGGAAAATATTCCCATCCTCAGAACCTCCAGCGCCGAGCGCGTGGCATACCGCAATCTCTGCATGAATATTCTCCCTCCCCTTTCCGCATCGTTTCGCAATCCCTATCGCGAGTGGATTGGCGCGCAGATTCGGGGAGACTTGTTTGGTTACGTCCTTCCGGGCAATCCCTCGCTGGCTGCGGAACTCGCGTGGCGCGACGCCTCCATCTCTCATGTGAAAAACGGGATTTACGGCGAGATGTGGGTGGCAGCCATGATTGCCACCGCCTTTACGTCATCCGATGTCGTTACGATCCTCGAATCCGGGCTCTCGAGGATTCCCGTGCGGTGTCGCCTGCATGAAGCGGTGTGTGAAATCCTGGATTGGTATATGCAGGCGATCGAGTTCGATGAAGCGGTGGAACGTCTTCACAGGCTCTGGGATGAAAATGTCCCTTATGACAGAAGCCATGTCATAAGCAACGCCATGGTGGTGGCTATTGCGCTTTTATGGGGGGGAATGGATTTCCAGCGATCCATCTGCCGCGCGGTTCAGTCGTGTTTCGATACGGATTGCAACGGCGCCACGGTGGGCTCGATTCTCGGGGTGATCCTGGGAGCCAAGAAGCTTCCCAAAAAATGGATCGATCCTTTGAACGATACGCTTGAAACCGGCGTCAGGGGATACTCGAGGGCGCGTATATCCGAACTCGCCCGCGAAACCCTTGGAATAATCGACAGGATATATTGAGAGTGTTTCAAAAATTGCTCCCGGCAATCGAGATACAACTCGTTTGCCAAACTGCTGTCTATTTATAATTTTTCATTTTTAGTTTTTCATTTTTCATTGGATACGGCTTTCATCCTATCATCCTTTGATTCCCGTGAGCGTCACGCCCTGGATGAAGTATCTCTGGGCAAAGAAGAACGCCACGATGATGGGAACGGTCATGATAAAGGCGCCGGACATGGTAAGCGCCGGATGATTTCCCACCTGAACGCCAAAGGCGAAAAGTCCAAAGGCAAGGGGGTAGAGTCTCTGATCCGCCACGTAAATGAGGGGTCCCATGAAATTATTCCAGGCGCCGAGAAAAGCGCCGATGGCGATCACGGCAAGGGTAGGTTTTACAAGCGGCAGCATGATGTGCCAGTATATCTGGAAGTAGCTGCATCCATCGATCCGCGCCGCTTCCTCCAGGTCTTTAGGAATGCCCTTGAGGAACTGGCGCAGGAGGAAAACGGAAAACGGGGCGGCGAAAGCGGAACCGAGCCACAGGGGAATCAGGGTGTTATACGCCCCGAGGCGTTTCCATATCAGGAAAGAAGGGATCATGGTCACCTGCCACGGAACCATCATGGTGGCGAGCATGAGGAGGAAGCAGAAATTTCTCCCGGGCCAGTTCAGCCGCGCAATCGCATACGCCACAAGGGAACAGGAAAATACGGAAAGAGCCACGTTCAGAATAACCAGATAAAGGCTGGTAGCGGTATATCTCCAGATGGGGATGTGATCGAGCGTTATTTGATAATTACGGATGAGTTTTCCGATCCATGCCTGGATCTGAGACGATTTCTTGAGTTCGAAACTGATCTTGATCTTATGAGGATCATGGACATAGGAATCCCCTTGCGCGATCTCCTTGATCAGCGTCCATGTTTTGATCTTGTTGGATTTGTCTTCGGGTCCCGGTTCCTGGTAGGTCAGAATCCCCCACTCGAAATTACCCATGTAAAAAGGACGGACGGATTTATACAGCTTTCCCATTTTTTCAATGTAACAGGTAAGTCTGTGCCAGTTGTCATCAGGTCGGAAATAGAGCTGGATTCTGTGAAGATTACGAAGGTCTATGGTTGTGGAACAGGTTTGTTCGATCCGCACCGTATTCCCGCGCGTGAAATCGTATTTGACAAGGGCGCAGGAGGTTCCGGTATCATAGGTTTCAACGAGACGGGCGGTTTCCGGCGTGAGGACGTCATATCGTTCTACAAAAGGCGCGCCCGGAAGAAGTTCCTCTTCCTCGACATTGTGATCGCGGATTCTGATCTGCCCGAAGAGAAGCCTGCGGTAAACATTTTCGAGGATTCCGCGCAGCATCTCCTCATTCACCATATTTTCCGCTTTTTGTTCCACAACGCCCGCGCCCTGTTCCCACACATCCGGAGGCAGAATGGTATTGAATCTTTTCACAAGTCCTTTCGCCATTTCCCGAACAAGGCGTTCCTGATGTACGTGTTCCGGCAATGCAAAACCCGATTTCCGGATGATTTTGCTGAATACATCGATGTATTCATTCTGCGACTCCTTCACGGCGTCCTTGTAATACTCCCGATCAACATAAGGCGATTGTTCGATGGCGTTGGGAGTTTTCGGAAAAATGGTCAGTTTCTCCGGGAACAATTCCCGATCCACCTTGACGCTCGTGCAAACCATCCATACAAAGGGAAGTGAAAAAACTATGGAACCCGATACAAGAAGGAAATAGACCAGGATTCTCAAAAGAAGCGGTTGTTTCCCGAACATATTCCGTATCTCCATTTCTCCTCTGCGGCACTGCGTCACTGCGGGGAAAATATTTTCCCGCAAAGACGCGGAGGCGCGGGGTGATTATTCTCCCCCATAATGCACCCAGCGTTTTGCGCTCTTCAGCTCCAGGATCGTCAATACGAGGATTATGACAAACAGCGCCCACGCCATGGCGGAAGCATATCCCATGTGCCCATAGCGGAATGCGTTATTGAACAGGTGATACACGTAAAACAGGGTGGAATTGACCGGTCCCCCTCCTGTCATGATAAAGGCGATGTCGAAAATCTGGAACACGCCGATCATGCCCATGACCAGGTTGAAAAAGATGTAAGGCGTGAGGAGGGGAAGCGTGATATGGCGGAACTGTTGCGCCCGGGTTGCGCCGTCAATGGCAGCCGCCTCGTAGTATTGCTCCGAGATGCCCTTCAATCCGGCGAGCCAGATGAGCATGCCGCCGCCCGCGCCCCAGAGTCCCATCACGATAAA
>JAFGFK010000019.1 GCA_016931135.1 Candidatus Sumerlaeota bacterium
AGGCAGGGCATTTACGGCGAGATGTTTTTCGCCGCAGCGATATCCGCAGCCTTTGCGCTGGATGATCCCATCGAGGCGTTGAAGATCGGACTCACTGAAATTCCCAAAGACTGCGCATTGGCAAAGGCGGTTCGATGGGCTTTGAAGGAATCGAGCCGCATCCGGAACTACAAACAGGCGCGCGACGCCATGGAAAATAAGTTCAGGGGAATGAACAATGTTCACACGATCAACAACGCATGCCTTACCATCTGGGGTTTGACGATCGGCGGAACCGATTTCACAAAAGTCATTGGCGAGACAGTCGCCATGGGCATGGATAACGACTGCTCCGCAGCGACAGCCGGCAGCGTTGTCGGCGCGATTATCGGCAAAAAAGGAATCCCCAAACGCTGGTATGCCCGTTTCAACAACGCCGTTCATTCCTATCTGATCGGAAAAAGACGATTCACCATAACGGACATTTTGCGCCGTTTCAAAAAACAGGCGGAAAAGGTTATGAATGGAAAAATCTCCGATCTCGATTAATCCCGTATATTGGGGTCAGACTCCTACATGAGTATCGTTTATCCTTGACGCGAAACGTCTTATTTGCGAGGTGATAAATCATGGCTAGAGTGAAACGAATTAATCTGCCTTATTCCCTTTATCATGTCCTTTCCCGTACCAATTCGGGAGACATTGTCTTTAAAGATAGCAGAGACTGGAGCAAATTCCTATCCTATCTGGAAAAATATACTGATCTGTTTTCTTTCAGATTACACGCTTTTTGTCTTATGCCCACCCATTTTCATCTTATCCTCGAAAGTACGAAAACGCCCTCCTTATCTGAATTCATCCGCCGGCTTCTCACGGCTTACACTGTCTATTTCAACCGTCGCCATGATCGACATGGGCACCTCTTCCAGGGGCGTTTCAAAAGTTATCTTGTGGACAGAGCGAATTATCTACTCGCCCTCTCCCGTTATGTTCACCTGAATCCCAAAGAAAACAGAAAGAATGTCGATTTCGAAAAATACCAGGGGTCAAGTCTCCGCTATTATATCAATGGCGGAGAACCTGTATATCTCTACACAAAAGAGGTATTGAGTTACTTCGAGGGAGACAGAGCCGCTTATTTGAAATTCATACGAGAAGGGCTTAACCAGGAAACAAAGCCTCCCATTGTGAAACGGGCTTATGTGGGTAATGAATTATTTTCCCAAAGAATCCAGAAGAAGCTGTGGTATATGCAGAAGAAATTATCGCGAGCTCAGAAAACAAAGGAAAGACAGGAAAAAGCTCTTTATAAACATGAAGAAAAAACGGCTCAAAGAATAATAGATTATTTGGCGCAATATTTCGGGCTTCCTTCGGAGTTGATAAAAAAGGGGAAAAGATTCCGAGGAAATCTGGGGAAGGCGCGAACCATAGCCATGTTTCTACTGAGAAAACATTTACCATGGACATGCCTCAAGATTACCAGATACCTCGGATTACAAGGAAAAAAAGACATTACCCATTACCTCACGAATGCAATGAATTTTAAGGATTTGAAAGTTATTGAAAAGAATATAAAAGGTAAAATTAACGATACTCATGTAGGAGTCTGACCCCAATATTATTGAAAAAGAGGGGAGAATAAACATGTGGAAAAAAAGGGAAAGCATAATCTGGATAGTATGTCTCGCAATGATTTGTTCACTTTTTTCAGTGAAAGGATCGGCCATGGAATTCTATATTTCTCAAAAAGGTAAAGACGCGAATCCGGGAACAAGGAAAAAGCCGTTCGCCAGCCTCGCGCGCGCTCAACGCGCCGTACGTGAGAAAATCGCCGATGGTTTGAACGAGGATGTTACGGTCTTTATCCGGGAAGGAACCTATTTTCTTCCGGAAAGCCTGGTATTCGCTCCTGAAGATTCCGGGAATGAAAAATATTCCGTAACCTGGGCAGCCTTTCCGGGGGAAAGGGTGATCTTAAGCGGGGGAATAGAGGTTTCAAAATGGAAGAAAAATAAAAATAACAAAAACCTATGGCAGGCTCAGATGCCGAATGCAAAAGATGAAAATTGGCGTCCAAGGCAGATTTATGTAAATGGCGTTCGCGCCATCCGCGCCCGGACCCCCAATCCCGATGAAACTCCCCCCTTTATTCAAATAGAAAACGCCGAACTCAACGAAAACCTTGATCTTTACACAATAAAAATTTCCCCTGACAAGATGGAGAATCTTCAAAATACAGATGACATAGAGATCATGATCCGGGGAAACTGGGAAATCAATCGAAAGCGCATCAAAGAGATCGATCGGAATACGGGCGTCGTTACCCTTTCGCCGCCGCACGTGGAACCGCTCGAATGGAACGCCCCCAAAACCGATAGATGGTGCTTTTTCGAGAATGCCCCCGAGTTCCTCGACGCCCCGGGCGAATGGCGTCTCGATCGACAAACCGGCGTCATCACATATTTACCCCGCGCCGGTGAGAAAAAGAAAAAGGCAGAGGTCATTGTTCCCCGGTTGAAACATCTCCTTGAACTGCGCGGCGCACCGGAAAACCCCATCCGCAATCTCCATTTCAGGGGCATCCGCTTCGAACATGCCCAATGGGAAATGCCTGAAGCCGGTTACATGGGAATTCAGGCTTGCCACTTCTATTCCAGGGATAAATCAGGAAACAAAATCTGGGATCGCATCGATGCTGCGATACAATGGAATCACGTGGAATCTTCGAGCATAACCGATGGCGCAATCGCCCATACAGGCGGCGTTGGCATTGCCTTGATCTCTGGTTGCCGCAATAATGTCATCGAGGGCAACCGTATATTTGACATCTCCGGCAACGGCATCATGCTCGGCGGTCCCCATGATGAACCGGGAGCGCCCAAGGACAATCGCATTGCCAATAATCACATCCATGATTGCGGCGTCGATTTAATGGGCGCAGTTGGCGTATGGGTTGGATTGGCTCAACGCACATGCATTTCTCACAACCTGATCCACGATCTGCCCTATAGCGGCATTTCCGTTGGGTGGCAGTGGAATCCCGAACCATCGGTTTGCAAAGAAAACATTATTGAATACAATCATATCCATGATGTCATGAAGGAACTCGCCGATGGCGGCGGCATCTATACCCTCGGATTCCAGCCGGAAAGCGTCATTCGGGGAAATCTGATCCACGATGTTCACCGATCTCCCTATGCCCAGGCTGCGCCAAACAACGGTATATTTATCGATGAAGGGAGCAAGGGCTTTCTATTCGAGAAAAATGTCATATATAAAACCGCGGCGGAGCCGGTTCGTTTTAATCGTTCCCAGAGCGATTGGCATACCTGGAAAGACAATTCCTTTCTCACGGAGCCGCCTTATCCCGAAGATTCGGGCATAGCCGATTTAGAGCCTCGATACCGCTCACCAGAATAAAAGGCGAAATATTTCGCTTTTTTCTCTTGACGCGAGAAATCCCTTCATGATTCATTAAAGGCGAATTTTTTCGCTGATAAGGTTTTAAACGAATTATTTTTTTGGAGGAACATGATGCCGCGCAATAAATCTCACACGCTTACGGAACTCGAACTCGCTATCATGCAGATTGTCTGGAATAGCGGGGAGGTCCTGGTGGAAGATATCCGCCAAACCCTCGAGGAACAGGGGCGTCCCCTTGCCCTTCCCAGCATCCGCACCATGCTTTCCATCCTTCAGGATAAGGGATACGTAACCCGCCGCAAAGTCGGGCGCGGTCACGCATACCAAGCCATTGTGCCACAGGATAAAGCGCGGAAAAATATCATCAAAGACCTTGTAAACCGCGCCTTTGAAGGCTCCGCCATGAATTTGGTCGCTGCCCTTCTCGATACGCGCATGGTTTCGGAAAATGAATTGTCGAAAGTCAAAAGCCTGATACGCAAATATGAAAAGGAGGCGGAAAAAAGATGAATTCATCCATCTGGTCCTTTATGGATCGAGCGGGTTTTGAAATGTTCCATTATCTTTTGTCTGTTCTGTGGCAATCTTCACTCCTTTTCACGGGAGTTTTTCTCCTTTTATATCTTATTCGAAAAAGGGGGGCGGCGCTGCGCCATAAATTGCTCTTATTCGCCCTTCTTTTGTCGCCTTTTCTTCCCTTGCTTACAAAGGGGATTCAAAAAATCGGCGCGCCTCAACAAGGCGTCACAATATTATCTCCTTATACAGAACCGTCCCTCGTTCCTTCCAATTATTATAAACAAAATCAAGCCTCATCCACCAAATCTCCGGTTCCCATTGATACGGATATTCAACCACCAACCACCAACCACCAGCAATCCACAATCCCCAATCAACAACCCACAACCCACAACGCGCAACATGCTTTCCCTACCTATTACCCCTGGGCAATTGTCGGTATTTGTTATCTCCTGGGCGCCTTCTTCTTCCTCTGCTGGATCATCTTGGGAAGGCTTCGCATCCGGCGCTGGAGGCTCGATTCCATACCCTGTACCACCGAACGCGTTCTGAAAATCTTTCACAACGCACGGAAAAGCCTTGGTATCGAAAAAAATATCCTGATCCTCGAAAGCGGTAACGTTCCTGCGCCCCTTTCCATCGGAACGCTTCATCCAGCCATTTTCATTCCTGAAAATCTGGAGTTTCAAATTGATGATGAGGAACTCACGGCAATCGCCTTTCACGAAACCGCGCATATCAAAAGATATGATTCTTTGATACTCAACGCGGCAGCCCTGGTTCGGGCGATTCTCTTTTTTCATCCCCTTATCTGGATGGCAGTACGCCGGATTTCCAATTATGCAGAAATGAGCGCCGATGACGCAGCCCTGGAACATTCAGTTCAGCCGCTTTCCTATGCCAAACTCCTCACGCGGATTTCGGAAAATCTTTCCCGCCGCCCGCTTTCCACCGAGATGGCAACCGGACTCCTTTTCACCAAGAGCGCATTTTTAAAAAGAGTGGAGGCAATCCTCGGAGACCGCCCCCGGCTTCGCCGCATCTCCCGTTTCGCCCTCATCGCATGCCTTTTGGCTGTTCTTATCTCCCTTTTCTTTTCCCTTTCCTTTCCCCTGAAGGTAAAAGCCTTTGCGGAAGAATCCAAACGCCAAGAGAAACTTTCGGAAGATACAATCCGCATTGCCAATTGGAGATTTATAATCTCCTCGCAGGCAATGGAAGATGTGATGGAGCTATCTCTCGATGGAATTCACGATGAAAAGAAATTTAAAAGCATGATCGTTCCATCAGAAGAGATGATTAAATTTTTCAGGGAATCTTTGCAGAATGGGAATGGGATTATTTTTACAGATAGCATTTGTTGGCATTATCCATCAGGATCGAATTTCGGTTGGAGTTTCAGCGCTTTGATTTCGGAAAAAAGACAATATCTGGCCAAGGGAGATGGACACTTTGATGCCAAGATAAAGAAAAATAATATCCAGATGTCCCTCAACATGAATCTGGATCTGGAAGTCGGGAATTCAAAGAAAAAATTGCCAATCGTCTCCGAATCCACCCTTCAGATCGGGAAAACCCTCGCGCTTTTCCTTCCTATAGAAGAAAACGAAGCGCCTATTTATCTCGTAATGATATATCAACCCGAAGAATTTTTCCCGGAGGAGATTAAATATATCTCCCACATGAACGACACTCAGTGGTGGCTCGAAGATGGCAAGGAATCTGTTAGAAGGGTTTACGAGTCCTTCACAAACCAACCTGTGGTCAAATTGAAAACCGATCTCTCGGATCAGGATTTATCATTCTCCGGCAAACCCCTTGCCCATTTTGACTTGTCCCTGAAACGCCAAGGGAAATTACCCCTTATCGTTTTTTCTCCCCTTCCCCAGGATCTGTGGATTGCTCCCGCTAACCAGGAACTTGCCCGCAATAAATCCTGGAAATTCGCCTTTGATCAGGGGGATTTGTGCGTTCCACAGCCGCATCTTCTTATGCCCCTGCGCAATGCCCGTATGGCGCCCCTGAAAATACCCGGCAGAATCCGTGTTCAGGAACCATTCATCGAGAGAATAAAACGCATGGCAAAATCCGACATCCTGGAGCAGATTTCCGCTTATGAAAAATCCGACGAAGAAAAGCCCGAAAACGGTTTCCCCGCCTTTTCCGGACGTTACTATGCCATGATAGGAAATAAAGGCGATCTTGTTGTAATAGAAACAGTCAATTATTATCCAGGGAATCATACTGCAAATTTTATCCCCCTTGGGAAAGTCAATACAGCCCTGGAAACGGCAGAGGTCATTCAAGGAAAAGACCGCTCCCTTCAGGGATCAGTAACCGATGATCAGGGCAATCCTATCGAGGGCGCCAAGATCATCAACTGGTTCCCCTTTGGTTCCAATCCCCAGGAAACCTTTACAAACGCCCGCGGCGAATTCCGCTTCGATCAGGAACGCGGCTATGCGGTTATTGCAGAGAAAACAGGCTTTGCCGCCTCGTTCTATGAGTTCAAGGAAAAATATCATCAATACCAACGCGAGGAAAAAAACATTCCGCCTGTTGAAATAATCATGACAAAAGGCGGCGCGGTTTCCGGAATCATTCGATCTCAATTGGATAACAATCCCATTCCAAACGCCAATGTCTGGATCGATCGCTGGGCAAAAGACACGGATGTGGGCGTTAACAGGTATATTATATGGAAGAGCCAGCCCGTTAAAACGGATGCACAGGGCCGCTTCGAGTTGAAGAATGCCCCTGAAGGAACCCTGCGCCTTCATGCCGATGCCAAAGATTTGGCGGAAAATGTTTCTCCCGAATTCGCGGTTGATTTCGGATCGCATAAGGAAATCTCGCTCGATCTTTATCCCGGAATGGAATTGAGGATTCTGGTTCTGGATAAAGAGAAGGAAACCCCCATCGAAGGCGCAAATATCTGGATTTATGAAAAGGGGGCAAAAATCAGCGGTCAGGATGGCGTGTGTCTTTTCCCGAACCTTTCTCTGGGGAACTACTGGCTCAGGTGTACAGCGGAATCTTATCATGAAATGACATTGAAAGATATCGCCATTGAGGAAAAACAGGGCGTAAGGGAACTTCGGCTTCTCCTCGTTCCCGCAAAAAATCCATAACCGAAATATAAATAAACAATATAGTAATTTTTACATTTATTACAGAGTCTGACCCCAATCTTTATCTTCACTTCTTCAGGTGATTATGCAGCAATCGGATAAAGGACGCCATGCGCGGATCGGATTTTTCATCCGGCAATGCGGTCAGAACACAGACAATATAATGAACCCCGCCATCCTCTACAATGGCAATCTGGGAATTGAAGATGTTCCACGTTCCGGTTTTGGAATAAAGCGTGGCGCTTTCGGGAAGCCCCGCGCGAAAACGGTCCTTTTCCGTTTCATCCATTCCCATGTATCCCTTGATCAAACCGCGCCCCTTTCCCCCTCCGATGGCGCCCGATTCTACAGCCCATAAAAACGTGGCGAAATGAAGGGCGCATGATGTCGTTCCCGGCGCAGTCGAATATCCATCATCCTCCAGAGAGCGCGAAAGATATTTTCGCGTGATGTCCGAACCCTCGCATCCCATGGCGCGAAGAAGAGCGCTTGCCCGCTTTCGATCCACAAGGTCGATCGCCTCATTCGCCGCGGTATTGTCCGAATACGTCATCATGAGGCGGAGTATTTCCCCAACGCTTGCCTTTTGCCCAGCCTTCAGTCGCGAATCGCCCCTGGCGTTATGTTTTTTCACTGTGAGAATATCATCAAAGGAATGCTCTCCCGCCAGAATCTGCCGAATCGCCTCGCCCAGAACATAAAGTTTGTAGGAGCTGGCGGGATAGAGGAAATTCTTTTCCTCCCAACCCCCTACAACAGGATTTTCCGGATTCTCGAGATTCACCACGCATATCGAGGAACATTCCTCCTCCCCATCCGGATTTTCAGATGCAGGGGTTTTTTCATCCAGGCCGCTTTCCTTGACAAAACGCGCAATGACCTCGCTGAATGCGCGATCAGGCTTTGGAAGGGGACGGAAATTGTTGAGTTCCGGCATAATAAGTTCGCTCCTCGAAAAAAGCTGTGAGTATAAAGGAACAACAACCAAATTCAAACACAATAAAAGAAACCATCGCTTCATTTTCACTTCCCTTGATAAGATTTTACAGAACTTTATTCAGAATCGAAACATTTGTCAATATTGAGATGGAACAAAATCAAACTATTGATTGTCACAATAATATGAACGAAAGAAAGGGGTCCGGAAAAATGAAGAAATCGATCGCGATCATTGGTTTTATGTTCATTCTGGCTGGTTTTGCCCTGTATATTCAGGGGGAGGAAAAAAGCCCTGCTCAAATAAAACAGCCGGAAATCGACGTGGTTTTCGCGCTGGATACCACGGGAAGCATGAGCGGTCTGATCGCTGCAGCCAAGGAAAAAGTCTGGGCTATTGCCAACACCCTTGCCACGGTTGAACCCTCACCTGTCATTCGTATGGGACTCGTGGGATACCGCGATCGCGGGGATCAATACATCACGAAACGAACCGATCTCACAAGCGACCTCGATGCGATATACACGGAACTCATGGATTATATGGCGCAGGGTGGAGGGGATACTCCCGAAAGCGTGAATCAGGCGCTTCATGAGGCGGTCTCTCTCATGAACTGGAGCAAAAACGAGAACGCCTACAAAGTGATTTTTCTTGTAGGGGATTGCCCTCAAAGGTGAAGGGGAATATTTCCGTGTGGAACAGTCAGGTTCCGCAATACTTGCCGCTACCCCCTTTGATGACGAACTGGAATCGCTCTCCAGGGAAATGGACAAAACCCGCATTTATTACGGAGATGAAAAAGCCATGCTGCATCAGGAGATGCGCAAAGCCAAGGCGGAAGGGATTTATAAGGCGGCGCCGGCTTCCGCAAAGGCAAGCCGCGCCATGTATTTGGCAAGCGACGCAGGATACGCCACGTTTGAAGGAAAAATCTCTGGATGTTGGTATTTATCGATGCATTCAGAAACAGGGAAAATCCAGAGGGATTGTTTATTCCCAAGGCCCAAATTTATAATCAGCAATCAAGCCGATTGTAAAAAAATGTTGTTTTAGATATATGCGGGATTGTTCAAGGAATGGGTGTTGGCGTTGGAAAGGAAAGGATGAAATCCACAAGATCTCCGATATCGATCACCCCATCGGAATTTCTGTCCGCATAAGGAAAATGCGCGGATGTCATGATCCTTCTTCCTATTAGGGAATCTATCAGTTCATTTTTGCCTATATGGAAACCCCACTTGCAGTTCCCGGGGCCGCCGTAAGCGCCCATATCGTTGCGCAGTCCTCCTTTACCTGGAGGGAGGCATCCGTCATAACGCCCTTCCGAAGGATCGCCCGCGTCGATGCAGGGGGAACCCTCCTGCAGTTGGAAATCCCAGGTGGACATGTCGCCTTCGACATTCTGTAAGAGGGGATCGAGATTGATATTTCCATAAATGTTCAGTTCCGGGGTTTCCTTGAAACAGGAATAAAAAATCTTTCCGGACAAATAAATATCGACATCCCCCATTGCGTTTCCCCAACTTATGGCGTTCACTGTCTTTCCCCCATGGCTGTATATTCCATAGGGGGAATTGGAGTAAAGAGCGCAATTCACTATAGCGCCATATATATTGTGAATCCCTGCTCCATCTGAAGGAGCGAAGTTCTTGTAAAGAATGCAATTGGTTGCCAGGCCGAAATAATTATACATTCCCCCTCCTGATCCTGAGGCGGAATTTTCATAAAGGGCGCAGTGTGACACTGTTCCCATATTGTAAATTCCTCCAGTATATCCCTTCCCATTTGTAATATATAAACCATCAACGTATCCATTATTTTCTATGCATGTATGGGATGCCTCTCCATGGATTATGGTTGGATTTTGCGTGATATGGCGTTCCTCATTATGCGTTTCGTTTCCTGCAAAGCCTCCATGCAGATTGATTTTCCCCGGAACTTTCAGGGTCTCATGTTCCTTATAAGTTCCTTTTGCCACCCAGATTTCACAAAGTTCGTCTCCCTGGATATCGGAAAGGGCTGCGGCAATGGAAGTAAAGGCGTCTTCCCAGGATGTTCCTTCTTCATTCGATCCCATTTTACTGACATAAAGTCTTTTGGAGGGAAGGTGGGAATCTCCCGTGAGATATTCATCCGGGGATTCAAACGCGCCCATGCAAACCATGCCGTCTTTGCCGGGGCGGGGGGCGCCGGAGATATCCGTATCCCATGTATGGTTGAATGCGCCCGAATCGATGCAGGAGGATCCCTTTTTTAAACGAAAATCCCAGGTGGAAGGATCCCCGGAGGTATTGACAAACATGGGATTTGCCCTTATGCACCCATCCATGGATAATGCCTCTCCAAAACAGGAGTGTGAAATCTCCCCGTAATATTCGCTCCATATAAAAGGCATGAAGTCATACGGATCATTATTCCAGATGATAGAATTATATACATTCCCGACATTAACGATACCCCCTCCCTGATTGTTGTAAACCGCGCAATGGATGATAACCCCACCCCCGTTATTTGCAATCCCGCCACAAAAAGTCTCATGGTAATTGTTATGCGCTATACAGTTCGTCACCATGCCTCCATCGTTATAGATCCCACCTGCGGATTGATATCCTGTGGCGGAATTCCCATAAACAATACAATTGGCGATGGTTCCATCGAATTCGTTGTACATACCCCCGGCTCTATAAGACTCGTTTCCGTTTATAATATGAAAGCCATCGATATACATGTAATTATAAACGCATGTATAACCGTTTTCTCCATCAATAATGGTGGGATGATCGGGAATGCGTCTCTGTGAGGGATCGGTTTCCGTTCCTTCGAAACCACCGTAGAGATATGCGTAATTAAATAAAGTATCTCCTTCTTGATACACGCCTTCAGCCACATACACGGCGCCGCCTTCCATCAAAGCCCTTGTGATCGTTTTGAAGGCGGTTTGCCAGCTGGCGCCGCTACTTTCATCATCGCCGTTCTTTGTAACATAACATATCTGGGAGAATGACAATCCGTAACAAAGGATGGCGCTGATTAAAAAAATAATAATTTTTTTGTTCATAAAGGGTCTCTATATCCTCCCCAACAAATAATGATAAGCGACAATAAGGTCATTTGGAATTTCTTGTCAATTGAAAAGATGTTCCTTATGATGTCCGATCATTTTAAAGGGGTCTTGAGAATATTTTACATGGGGGTTGATTCATGCCCGATGAATGAATTGCTTTATCCTTCTCAGAATCCTGTATAAGGGAACTTTTCGAATCGCATCCAGTTGCTTCTTTTCTCCCCGGAGCGATTCCAGCTCCTTCTGAATGCGCTCGAAATCGTTCAACCGTTCGATCTCGTTCAAATAAACAGGTTCTGCCGTTTCCGGTTTTTCCATCCGGATTTTGTTATCTGGCGCGCAATCCGGCGAAACCAGCCAATCCAGAAGCGGCGCAGCCGTATGTTTGAAACTGTATTCCGTTTTGACGATCTTTTGCGCAAGAAGTCCGGTTTGTTTTACGTTGTTCAGATTTTCCGATAAGTGTACAAGTAAATCCGGCAGCGGCTCAGTGACAATCGAACATCCCTTCTCATTCCTCATCCGAAAGCAATAAATCAATCCGCGTTTTGCCAGCTGCACGGAGATTTCCGATAGGGGAGTGGAGATAACCGGAAGCCCATACGCCAGAAACTGCAGTATCCTGTTCCTGCTTCCCAATACCCCTTCATAGGAAAAACGATCGATATTGACGCCTAAGGTTGATTCAGCATAATATCGGGGAACCTCTTTGAAGGGAACCCATCCGCACAGGATGTACCGTTCCCTGTTGGGGGAGTTTTCCACTTTTTGACAGAAATCCTGGTATAATTTTTCATTGTAACCTTTTGTCCCGCCTCCGATGGAAAGAAACCAGAAATTGGGAAGGCGGTTCATCGCCTCCTCCATACCCTCGAACAGGTAATCCACATCCATCCACGTATTGTAAGATCCGCTGAAGCAAACAACAAAGGCGTCCTGGGGATATTTTACCCCTCTGAGAAAAGGTTCCGGTGGATTTTCCAAAGGCGGCGCCGTATCTACGCCGCAGGGAATGGTATTGATAAGGGGAAAGCCGGACGTTTCAAAACCCAGTCGCCCCAACATCCCCAATTGTCCCACGATCGCATGATTCTGGGCGTCGGAAAGCGCGGAGAACTGGTCCGCGCGCGATAAGACCGCTCGATAATATTTCCATACCCCCAGAAGTTCATTCCCGCATCCTTCCCTTCCGTAGATTTCGCACTTTGCCTGAATCTCGGTTATAGGATCCCCGAAACAATCCGCCCAGAAGGGGGCAATATCCGCCAATTGAGACGCAATATAGTTCGGAAGAACCGAGGCAGCCCCGATGATGGCGTCCGGCTTCA
Organism: Candidatus Sumerlaeota bacterium; assembly: GCA_016931135.1. GTDB lineage: Bacteria > Sumerlaeota > Sumerlaeia > MWCT01 > MWCT01 > JAFGFK01. Next base: position 12,385 of record JAFGFK010000019.1, read on the forward strand.
ACTCCTCCGCCTTTTTCCTCATCTGTTCCACGTTCGTGAAGGCTTCATAGCTCATATTGTACATCATCAGGTTCTGATACGGCGTGGAAGAAATCGTTTCATTCAATGTCTCCTCATACAACCCTTCGGTTCTGAGGAGGAACGCCATAACCGTATGCCCCGCATCGCATACAGGCTTGATGAGTTGCCATGTGCGGAGCCCGGGGCCTTGAATCGGAATCCCGTCTTCAATCGGCAACGGGCAGGAACCCAGAAAAAGAACTTTCATTGTTTTTTCCTTTCAATTCTAATCGCGGCAATATTAACGCCCATTTCCCGAAAGTCGCCGTTTTTTAAAATTTCATGCGGGATATAGGGATTGTGAATCCTCCAGGAAAAACTCATCCAGCCTTCTTCAGCGATGGAAAGGGGAAATCGGAGCAGCGTCCAGTTTTCAGAATCCAAGGTAAAATTTCCCACAGGCTTTTCGTTAAATAATAATTCTCCCCTCAGCGCTCCCCCGCAAAGCGCGACGCCGGCGGAAACAAGAGCGACCAGCTCGAGGTCTCCTGCTTCCATACGCAGCTGGAATATGGATTCTTTTGACGTGGGGCGAAAGGAAATTCCCGTACGTTGATCGATCGAACGGTCATGCCATCCCTTCAGGCAAAGTTGGTTGTCGTTCACCCCTGCCACAAGAAAGGTTTCGAATTGATGAGATTCGCCGTTCATATTTCCTCTACCATCAGGTATATATTAGCCCACTGCTTTTCATTATTATTTTACAGGAGGACAACATTATAGAGACGTCTATAATATGAATCCCTTTTTCGGGCAAGAAAAAAGTTATTTGAGCCGGATCGTGGGGGCAAACGCAATGTAAATCCATTATTCAGAACATGCGCTCAATAAAACGGGATACAGAAAACAGTTGACGCCGAAAATATCATTTTGATAGAAACGGTCTCTTCTTAAATTATTGAGTATTTAAGAAGTTTTCTGTTTCTTTATAATGATTTCCCGCGGAGGATAAATTTCCCCCTTGAGAGGCTTCCTCCGGGAAATATTATAGGACAGTAACCAGAATCTTGAGGAGGTTCACAATGCAAGGCAGCAAACTCTACGTGGGTAATTTGAACTACTCCGTAACGACTGATCAGATGGAAGCCCTGTTCGCCCAGTTTGGTCAGGTCAAGGATGTCCGTATCATTGAAGGAAAGGGGTTTGGTTTTGTGGAGCTTTCCAGCGCCGAAGAAGCCGCAAAAGCCATGGAGACTCTGAATGGAAGCGAATTCGAGGGGCGCAAATTGAGGATTGATGAAGCGCGTCCCCCGAAGAAAAGGGAGCGGAGAGACTTCTGAAACCGATTCTTCTTGAAACTTAAAACTATCTTTCCTCCGGATAAAGCGCATAGGATCATGCCTTCTTCCGGTTTTTTTTATTCTCCATGTAACCTGATTGAAAAACGGGAATGCGCTACAGGGACTCTCAAATGACGAAGAGGCTTTGACTCGAAAACTGGGGATCGCTGGTGAGATTGACTCCCAATGCGCGCAACCCCGCTTCATCTCCGGGTGTGGGAATATGGGTTATATGCATCTCGCATCCCCTCAGGCGCTTCAACTGGTCGATTGCCAGTTGGGCAAGGCTCGATGTGGGCGTCGAGGAGCCTACCGCGATCAGCGCCTCCTCCAGATCCAGGCTTATGCCTTTTCCGTTTCGCATGACCTTTTTCATGGAGGCGATGGATTCCAGGATCGTGGGCGCGATCAGGTGAAGCTTATCCGGGATTTCCGCAAGATGCTTGATGGCGTTCAAAACCGCGGCTGCGGCAGCATGCATCAGGGGTGAATTGATTCCCGTAACGATGGAGCCATCCTGCATCTCAATGGCGGCGCCGCAGAATACCCCTTCGTTCCCCTTATTCTCACGCCGCGCCCGTTCCGCCGCCTGCCGCGCGGGAATCACTACAGATCGGTCTTCCACCTTCAAACCCAGCTCATCCATCTTCAATTCCGCGCGCTGCACGGTCTCCTTATCTACAAGCCCCATCATATACTCGCACGAATAACGCAGCAACCTGCGGACGATCTCCTGCTTCGCCGCCTCCTGGGCAATGTCCGGATTCACGATGCTGAACCCGGCGCGATTGACGCCCATATCGGTGGGGGAGCGATAGGGCGAATCCGCGCCCGTGATCTTTTCCAGGATTCTCTTCACCAGGGGAAACGCATCCACGTCGCGATTGTAATTCACTGCGGTTTTTTCGTAGGCTTCCAGATGGAAGGGGTCGATGATATTGACATCCTTTAAATCCGCTGTAGCCGCCTCGTATGCGACATTCACCGGATGTTTCAAGGGGAGGTTCCAGATGGGGAATGTCTCGAACTTTGCATATCCCGCCTGGACGCCTTTTTTGTATTCATGGTAAAGCTGGGAAAGACAGGTCGCCAGCTTCCCGCTCCCGGGACCCGGCCCTGTTACAACCACAAGGGGATGCTTGGTTTCGATATACGAATTGGCGCCATACCCCTGATCGCTCACAATCAGATCGGTATCTGTGGGATAACCTTTTGTGATACGGTGGGCGTGCACCTTCACCCCCCGGCGTTCCAGCTTGTTTCGGAACATTTTGACCGATGTCTGATCCTCGAAACGCGTAATGACCACAGCGGAAATATCGAGCCCCCATTCCCACCTGAGATCATCGATGAGTTTCAAGGCGTCCACATCGTATGTAATGCCGAAATCGGCGCGCATTTTCCGCCTTTCGATGTCCCCAGCGTGAATGCACAGAATGATATCGGTTTTATCCTTCAGCTGCTGCAGCAGCTTGATCTTGACGTTCGGATCGAAACCGGGAAGCACCCGGGCTGCATGGTAATCGAAGATCAGTTTCCCCCCGAATTCCAGGTATAATTTGTTATGGAAACGCTCGAGACGGTTCAGAATCTCTTCTGTCTGTTCTGAAAGGTATTTTTCCATATCAAAGGCTGTTTGTGAAAGCATCGAGCGCTCCTCCTGCAAATCGAAGTTTCTATTGTGATTCTATCAGGGGAAATATTTGATTTATCGAAAGAATAATCTGATGACCGATTTTCATGTTGTCAAGGAATCAATCGAAAAACTGAAATGAGTACGTTGCGCGGGCGTATGTCTGAATTCTATCATGGAAAAACGGGGTCAAACCCTATAAAAATCCTGTATGCGCATCCTGACCCTATTCCGGGAA
>JAFGFK010000277.1 GCA_016931135.1 Candidatus Sumerlaeota bacterium
GAAGGAATCGATTCCAAAACCATTCATGATCTGGGGAATTTGAGAAATATGCCCGAATTCATCAGGATAATACCCCACTTTTTGCACGGGACCGAACTGGGCTGCAACCTTATGCCCTATAAGAAGATTACGTACATGAGTTTCCGCAGTGATGAGATATTCATCCGGAAGGACATAACCGGGTCCAATGATAAGTTTGCCTTTTTGAGCAAAATTCTGGAGCTTTCTCCGATTTTCGGGTTTGATTTCCAGGTAATCCTCGAGGGGAACCATCTGCCCATCAAAGGTAAATGCGCGAAATCCGGGATTCTTGAGGGTTTCAAGGAGATGATCCATCATATCGACCAGGCGCATACGGAAGAGTTCGAAAGGGACATACCAGGCGCGATCCCAATGCGTATGAGATACAACATGACAAACGATCTTTTTTCTGGACATATCAAAAACATCCTTTTCTTGGTTAAAATGATTATACATATTCAAAAATCAGGAAGTGATAAAAATCCGCAGGATAAAAGTCAAGGGTCGAATTGATAAAATTCACTTGAAATCCTGTTTCAAGGCATCATGATTTCCCAATTTACTTGACTTTTTACTTGCGTTTTCATTTCGGAAAAATATAGATGACAATGCTTTTTTCGATTATACGAAAACAGGCGTGAAAGGAATTTTTGCGAAGCGGCTGAACATGAAGATTCCGAAACTCATAGAAAAGGAATGGGCGCTCATCACGTCCGGCGCTGTGGACATCATCCCGGAAGAGGAACTGATAGCGAAAATGGAGCATTCCCGGAAGACCCAAACTCCGTTGCGGGTGAAGTACGGCGCAGACCCATCAGCGCCGGATATCCATCTCGGGCATACGGTGCCGATCCGAAAATTGAGGCAATTCCAGGAGTTCGGGCATACGGTGGTTTTCATTATAGGCGATTTCACCGCTCGAATCGGGGACCCTACAGGGAGGTCCGCCACCAGGAAAAGGCTTTCCCCGGAAGAGGTGGAAACCAATTCAAAGACATATATGGAGCAGATTTACAAGATTCTCGATCCGGAGAAAACCGAGCTGGTTTATAATTCTACATGGTTTGAATCCATGAACTTCACCAAGGCGATCGAGCTGGGGGCAAAATATACGGTTTCACGGATGATGGAAAGAGACGATTTCAAGAAACGCCTTTCAGAAGAACGCCCGATTTTCATCCATGAATTCCTGTACCCCCTTGTTCAGGGATATGATTCCGTGGAGGTGCGCGCCGATATCGAGCTGGGGGGAACGGATCAGAAATTCAATTTCCTTGTGGCGCGGGAGATTCAAAGGGAATATGGCTTACCCCCCCAGTGCATCCTGACGTTTCCCCTTCTTGTCGGTATCGACGGCGTCAACAAGATGAGCAAATCCCTGGGAAATTACATCGGGATCACCGAACCGGCGCGGGAGATTTTCGGGAAAACCATGAGCATCGCGGATCATTTGATGGGGGATTACTTCGAGCTGGTTCTCGGATATTCCAGGGATGAGGCGGACCGTTTCCGCAAGGGGATTTCATCAGGCGAAATTCATCCGAGAGATTTAAAGGCGCGGCTTGCCCGCGAGATCGTCACCCTCTATCACGACGGATCGGCAGCGCGTGAAGCGGAGGAAGAATTCAACCGGGTTTTCAAACAAAAGGAAAATCCGGATGAAATCGAGGAGAAGAGCATTACCGCGGAAAAGGGAGAGATTTCCATTACCGCTATTCTCACCGCAACCGGAATGGCGCCATCGGGGCGCGAAGCCAGGAGAATCGTCCTGGGAGGAGGCGTGAGCGTCGATGGAAGTAAGGTTGACTCCCCCGACGCCTCTTTCAAACCAGGGGAATATATATTCAAGGTCGGTAAAAGACGTTTCATAAAGGCGCTTATCATATAATTATTGAGAATTATTCATCATTAAAACAGAACAGGGGTAAAGAGAGATGTTAAAACAGCTCCGCTCGAAAAAAACCATGAAGCGGATTATGAAAATCACGCTTATATTGGTCATCCCGTCGTTTATCGCCTTTTACGGGTTTTCCTCGCTTACGGGAGATTCCCGCGGAGGAGTCTGGTATTTCATAAAAATCAAGGACAATCCCTTCCAGATTCTCCGTTGGACTAAAATCGATGAAACAGGCATGAAACAGGCGAAAGAAGACCTCTTCCGGGAATACCAGGGTCTTTTGGGAATTCAAAACCAGCAAGTGGCGGAACAGGTCGATAAACTGATCACCCCCTCCGCCATTGCGTCCCAGGCAATTGAAAACCACCTCCTTCTCAAAAAGGCTGATGAAACAGGACTTCATGCCAACGTTTCCGAGCTGAAATCCTTCATTGAAAAAATCTATCCCCAGAATCCGCAAATGGCTTTCCAGTATATGATGCAGATGCGGGGATATACCGATGAAAACGCCTTTATCCAGGATCAACTCTCCCAGATGACCCTCGAGAAAGTTCGATTCCTTTATCTTTCACAGGCTAAAGCCTCTCTTTATGAACTCTGGCAGGAATTCCTCCTCGTGGAGGAAAAAGTCAATCTTGCCTATGTTCCTGTCATGAGCTCGAAATTTCAGGATTCCATGACCGTTACAGAGGAAGAACTTCAAAAATACTATGACGCCAACAAGGAAGATTATCGCATCCCCAACCAGGCGCAATACGCTTATATCGCCATCAACAAAAATGCCATGATCCATGACGTTTCCACAACGGATTCGGAGGTTCTCGCCTATTACGAAGCGAACAAGGAAACCGAATTCAAGACGGATAAAGAGGTCATGGCGCGGCAAATCATGAAAACCATTCCCCCTCAGGCGCCTGAAACGGAAGTCCGTAATATAGAAAGCCTGATGAACGATCTTTATACATCGCTCACGGTTCATAACGCGGACTTTGCCGAGCTGGCAAACCGCTTTTCCGATGATCCCATGAACGCCAGCCCGGAATTCGACGAGGAAGGCAAACCCACAGGCGTTCCAAAGAAAAACGGCGGTTTGATGAATATGTTCTGGTCTATTCAGGATGCGGAACGATCCCGGTACGGAAAAATCGTGATCATGGAAGCCCTGCAAATGGAGCGGGGGCAGATATCAAAACCCATCATGGGCGACAGGGGATTTCATATCATCAAAATCGAGGAAGTGAAGCCCGAACGCATCATGAATTTCGATGAGGCTAAATCCCAGGCTGAATTTGCCCTGAAAAGAAAAATCGCTGACGCCATGTTCGAGGAAAAAAGAAAACTGATCTATGACAAAATGCCGCAGGCAAGCACCCTTTCCGGGCTTTCTCAGGAAACTGGACTTCCTCTCCAACAAACGGAACTCGTCAATCAGGATACAACCTTCTTCCCGGGGATTGGAAGCCTTGCGCGCTTCAAAGATGACCTTCTGGAACTGGATGAGGGAGATACAAGCGAACTCCTGGAAACCCCCAACCTGATCGCCATTGTCAATGTTCTCAAACGCGTGGATACGCATATTCCCACATGGGAAGAGGTGAAAAACCAGGTAACGGATGAGGTCAAACGGGAAAAAGCCCTCGTGATGGCGAAAAAGGACGCGGAATCTATCCTTGAAAAATCCGATTCCCCGGAAAACATGAAAAAAATCTCGGAAGAAAAGGGTTATGAAGTCAAAACCCCCGAACCTTTTACCCATACCTCCCCTCCCGAAGATTTATCCGGAATCAAGAATTTCCCGCAAATCACCATCCGCACAAAGGAAGGCGAGGCGAAAATCGGAGAAGTCCTGCAAAGAGGAATGAAAGAAAAACCAATCGGTTATGTCGTTTGGCGCATCGCGTCAAAGATTCCCCCGGATCGCCAGAAATTCATCGAGGAACTGCCCAAACTCCAAAGGGAATATATCCAGGGAAAACAAAGAACCATAATCAATGAAAACCTCGCGGATCTGGCAAAAGACGTCAGATTCGAGATCAATCCCAGTTTCCTCGGCATCGATTGAAATCAGTTCTCTTGAAATATAATCGGAAAACTGATGTGCGCCCAACCAAAACAGGTAGATTTATTCCGAGTTGACGGTTACCTTGCTGTCATCTTGTTTCTTGCTTTCTTTGTACGTTTGGCGGACCTCGCCGTTCCTTCGCATTACCCTCAGCCTGATGAACTCTTTTCCCTGGATGTGGCGTCGGAACCATTTATCGGGGAATCTCTGCGGCGCCTTGCGTCCGATACCCATCCCCCGCTTTACTTCCTCATCCTTCGCTACTGGCTCAAGGTAACATCAAAAACCCTTTTTTCCGCAAAGGTTCTCTCCATAATTTTCAATGTCGCCAACATCCTTTTCACTTATTTTTTCTGTCAAATCTGGGTGGATAAAAGAACCGCGAGGTGGGCTGCCCTTTTCATGGCGCTTTCTCCCTGGAACATCTACTGGGCTCATCTTTCCCGTAATCACCAGATGCTTCCTCCCCTGTTCAC
>JAFGFK010000278.1 GCA_016931135.1 Candidatus Sumerlaeota bacterium
CCGTTTCAATGAATTCATCAGCTCGAAACTTCTGGAAGGGGCGCTGGATTGCCTGAACAGGCATGGCATGGATGAAAAGAACATCCGGGTGGTGTGGGTTCCTGGATCGTTCGAGATTCCGCTTGCGGCGAAAAAGATCGCCATGAAAAAGGAAGACAACGCCATCATCGCCCTGGGAGCGGTCATCCGGGGCGCAACGGATCATTACAATTACGTGGCCTCGGAACTGTCAAAAGGCATAGCAGCCATATCGCTGGAAACCGGCGTGCCTGTTATTTTCGGCGTATTGACAACGGAAACCATCGAGCAGGCGATCGAACGCGCGGGCGCCAAGATGGGGAACAAGGGTTTTTCCGCAGCCTTGAGCGCCATCGAAATGGCGAATCTGGTGAAAGAAATCTGAAAAATCGCCTTAATATAACAACCCATAACCTTATTTCCATATTTCAATACTTTCCCCATAGATTTTTTCAATGAGCCATACATTTTTTCTTTCTATTTATACTTGACAAAGAAGCCATGCCTGAGTAGGGAATTTCAGCTCAAATGCTGACGCTGGAGCGATAAGCATAAATCTTTGATTTTATTGTGGTTGGCTTGATAGCATTTGATGAAAAAGGGGAGGTTTCTTTTCGGTTAACGGTTCGGGTAACGCCCCGTTCCTCAAAAACGTCATTAACCGGAAATGCGGAAACCGGATTCAAACTGAAAGTCAACTCCCCTCCTGTTGAAGGAGCGGCGAACAAGGAGTGTATCCGCTTTCTGGCAAAAATATTTGGAGCGCCTAAAAGCGCTGTAACTTTGATCAAGGGGGCAAAAAGCCGGGATAAGGCCTTTGAAATCGTAGGGATTTCACCGAAAGATGCGAAATCGGTTTTAAAGAATATTCCCCAGTGAGGCTGATCATGAGCGAATTAAAAGATAAGATTCGGGAAAGCGTCAAATTCATCTGCGCCAAAACGGATATCAAGCCAATTGCCGGAATAATTTTCGGCACCGGCATGGGCGCCATGGCCGATACCTTCAAAAAAAAGGTGAAAATCCCTTATGATGAAATCCCGAATTTTCCGGTTTCCACAGTGGAATCGCATCATGGCTTCCTCGTATTCGGCGCTCTTGAAGGAAAACCTGTTGTGGCGATGCAGGGGCGGTTTCATCGTTACGAAGGTTATTCGCTTCAACAGGTGACCTTTCCCGTAAGGGTGATGAAGGCGCTGGGTTGCCGATATATTATCATCACGAACGCCGTGGGGAGCATGAATCCCCTGATTAAATCCGGCTCTCTGGTTCTTATATCCGATCATATCAATCTCATGGGCGATAACCCCTTGATCGGTCCGAACGATGAGAGTTTAGGCCCCCGTTTTCCGGATATGTCGGAACCATACAACGGGGAAATGATAGCGCTGGCGGAAAAGGCGGCTTTGGAGAACAAGATCAGGATTCACAAGGGAGTGGCTGTGGCTGTAACGGGTCCCTGTTTGGAAACGGCGGCGGAATACCGGTTCTTCCGCAGGATTGGCGCGGATATTGTCACCATGTCAACGATACCCGAGATCATCGTGGCGGTTCATGCGGGATTGAAAGCCATGGGATTGTCCACGGTAACGGACGAATGTCTTCCTGACGCCCTGAAGCCGGCTGATATCAACGAGATCATCCGGGTATCGAATGAACAGGAAGAAAATCGGCAGAAAATCATCAAAGGAATTGTTCGTGAATTGAAATGACAGAGATCGACTACAAATCGACATTGAATCTCCCGGTAACGGATTTCCCCATGAGGGCGAAGCTGAACGAACGGGAGCCTTTCATATATAAAAAGTGGTTGGAAATTCGGCTCGATGAGGAGATATTGAAGCAGCGATCGCCGGATAAAAGGTTCACGCTTCATGATGGCCCCCCTTACGCCAATGGGAACATCCATATTGGGCACGCCCTGAACAAGATTTTAAAAGACATCATCGTGCGATACAAGAATATGATGGGATATTATTCCCATTATGTTCCTGGATGGGATTGTCATGGTTTGCCGATCGAGCAGAAGGTAAGGGAGAAGCTGGGCTCAAAGGCATTCGACAAGACGCCTTTGGAGATTCGGACGCTTTGCGCGGAATATGCGCATAAATGGGTGAATACGCAATCCGGGCAGTTCCAGAGGCTTGGAATCGGGGGCGATTTCGCCCATCCCTACAAAACGCTGATCCCGGAATATGAAGTGGGGATACTGAAGGCGTTTCGGGCGCTGGTGGAAAACGATCTGATTTACAGGGGAAGGAAACCTGTTTTCTGGTGCATAGGATGCGGAACCGCGCTGGCTGACGCCGAGGTGGAGTATGAAAATCATACCTCCGATTCGATCTACGTTCGTTTCCCTGTTTTGAATCCCGAGAAGATCAGGGATTTCAAGGAAAAGAAAGCGTCCATTGTCATCTGGACAACCACCCCATGGACGCTTCCGGCAAATGTGGCTGTGAGCCTTCATCCGGATTTCGACTATGTGGCGGCGAGAACAAAATCCGGCGATGCGTTTATCGTGGCTCATTATCTGTTGCAGGATTTTCTCGGGAAATGCGAACTGGGAGAGGCGGAGATCATCGGGCGATGGAAAGGGGCGGAGCTGGAAGGATTGGAATGCGCCCATCCCCTGCTCGAGAAGAAATCGATTGTGATCCTGGGAACCCATGTTACGCTGGAGCAGGGAACGGGATGCGTGCATACCGCGCCCGGGCATGGTTATGAAGACTATCTCATGCTTTTGAAATACAATCTGCCGATGGTCATGCCGGTTGATGACAATGGTTGTTTCACGGAGGAATTCCCCCTGATGAAGGGGGTTCTCGTATGGGTGGCGAACGGGCGGATTATCGAGAAATTGAGGGAAGACGGACTTTTGCTCCATTCCGAAAAGGTGGAACATTCGTATCCGCATTGCTGGCGGTGTCACAAACCGATCATCTTCCGTGCGACGGAACAGTGGTTCATGTCGGTTGACAAAAATGAAGTGCGCCAAAGGATGCTGCGGGCGATTGACGAGGTTCAATGGATACCCTCCTGGGGGCGCGACCGCATTTATAACATGGTCGTGATGCGTCCGGATTGGTGTCTTTCCCGGCAGCGCAAGTGGGGCGTTCCGATCCCCGCGGTGAAATGCCAGAAATGCGGGATGGATATTCTCGATCTCAAGATTATCGATCGTTTTATAGAGCAGGTTAAGGAGAAAGGAACGGATGCCTGGTTCTCGGAACCGGATGAGAGTGTGATTCCGGAAGGGTTTCAGTGCCCTGAATGCAAAGGAAACGCCTTCAAGAAGAACACGGATACGCTGGATGTATGGTTCGATTCAGGCTCGAGCCATGTAGCGGTATGCGAACAGAGGAAAGACCTGGGCTCCCCTGCGGATTTGTATTTAGAGGGCAGCGATCAGCATCGCGGGTGGTTTCAATCTTCCCTGCTTGTGGGGATCGGGGCGCGGAATCACGCCCCGTACAAGGCTGTTTTGACCCATGGATTCATGCTGGACGCCAAGGGTGAGGCGATGAGCAAATCGAGGGGAAATATCATCGCCCCCGAGAAGATCATCGAGAAGCTGGGAGCGGACGTGCTCAGGCTGTGGGTTTCTTCGGAGGATTACCGGGAGGATGTGCGGATATCACATGAAATCCTGGAACGGATTTCCGACGCCTATCGTCGTATCCGGAACACATTCAGGTTTCTCCTGGGAAACCTGGGGGATTTCAAACCGGAGAGGGACTCGCTCGATTACAGCCGGCTTCAGGAGTTCGATCAATGGGCTCTTAACAAACTGGCGGATATTACAAAAAGGGTTCTGCGAGCTTACGAAAATTACGAATTTCATAAAATCTATCACTTGATCCATACCTTCTGCGTGGTGGATATGAGCGCCCTTTACCTGGATATCGTAAAGGACAGGTTGTACGTGGAGGGAAAGACATCGCCGGAAAGGCGATCCTGCCAGACGGTATTATATCATGTCGCAGACACGCTTTTGCGCCTTCTTGCTCCGATTCTGCCTTTCACCATGGAAGAGGTATATCAATCCCTTCTTGTATCCACAGGGAAAAGCGGGAGCAATCCCCTTTCGGATGACAAACCGATAAGCGATAGCATCCATAGGCAAAGATTCCCGGAAATCCCGGATGAGTGGATCAATCCGCATCTGCAGCAAAAATGGGAAAGGCTTCTGGAGATAAGAGACCTTGTGGTCAGGGCGTTGGAGGATGCAAGGCGAAATAAGATCATTGGACATTCCCTTGATGCGATCGTGACTATAACCACGACATCGGAGGAAACGAACAAATTTTCAGGGATATACAGTGATTTTCTTGCCGATTTCTGTATTGTGTCCCATATAGAGATAAATAAAGTGGATCGCTTTGGTGAAGCATTAAAGGCGATGGAGGGACATCCGGAGATTTCGATCTCTGTGGAGAAAGCCCCTTGGCCCAAGTGTTCAAGGTGCTGGAAGCTTCATCCGGAGGTAAACAAAGATACGGAATATCCCGAGATTTGTCCCCGTTGCGTAAAGGTCATGAAAAGTTATATGTCCCCTCAAAGCGGGCAATAATAGACAAGAAACGAAACAAACAGGAGCGAACATGAAAAAGACAACTGTAAAAAAGGGAAATCCCCAGAAGGGTAAGATCGCGGCGTCGCCGCGGAAAACCTCCAAGGCTGCGAAAGATAAGGTCTCAAAAAAGATTGCCCAACCTGTAAAAAAGGCGACCAAAAAGGCGTCTGTCATCACAGTCAAGGCCTCCAAAACGCCTTCCAGGAAAAAAGACGTGAAATCATCGAGGGTGAAGATTCCCGCCAAATCCAAAACCAGGATTAAATCCGTGAAACCTGACAGTGAGAAACTGATAAAGGAAATAAAATCCCATCAGTCAAAAAAGAGCCTTAAATTCAGCAAGTCGGAATTGAATCATCTTCAAGAAGAACTCACCGCCGAAAAGAACCGGCTTATCAAGGAGTTGGAAAGCCTCGATGACATTACCCATACCAATGGCAGCGACGATACCAGCGAAGTCCGCGCCTATTCCATTCACATGGCGGAAAACGCCAGTGAAATCGAAGCTGTAAATACCGCTCTGGGTTTAAGAAAAATCATTGCTGAACGCTTGAGTCAGATCAACGAAGCCCTGGAAAGACTCAGCGAAGGCAATTACGGCATTTGCCAGAGATGCGGAAATGCAATCAACATGGAAAGACTGTTGGCAAAACCGCAGGCTGTCTTTTGTGTGGATTGCCGCAGAATCGTCGAGGCTGAAAAAAGGGGCGTAATTTGAGATTTTATATCTATGCAAGCGGAATTCTGATAGCGGATCAGATTACGAAATATTCAGCCCTGACTTTTCTATCCCCTCAAAATCCGGTAAAACTGATTCCTTCATTTTTCTGGCTGACCCTGCGACACAACTCGGGCGCCGCCTTCTCGCTATTCAGCGAATACCCTTTTCTTTTGACCATTTTCACATTCCTCGCTTCGATTGTTATCATCGTGTGGGGCGTCACGCTCCCTCGAAAAGACAAGATGACGCAAATCGCTCTTGGAATCATTGCGGGGGGCGCCCTGGGCAATCTCGTGGACAGGCTGTTCCGAGGAGGATTTGTTGTGGATTTCATCGACATCCACTGGCTCGGGAAGGTTCACTGGCCAACCTTCAACCTGGCGGATTCAGCCATTTGTACAGGGGTAGGGCTGGTTCTTCTAGAGCATTTCATGAGTATGAAAAAAGGGGGGAAACTCCAGGAAAAATAATGGCGTTCAAGGGATCCCGCCGCTGAAATATTTTTCAAATAGCTGAAATGTTTTTCTTTTTCTTATTCCTCCGGGGAAACGCGAGAAGGATAACTATCAAAACCGCCCCCAGGCAGCTCAAGCAAATTCCCACCCAAAGCCTGTTATTGCAAAATCGAAATTCGAGAACGCCCTCGCCAACCACGTTGACATTCATCCAGGGTCCCTTTTTTACCCAGGGTACGGATTTCCCCTGAAAATACGCTCGCCAATAGGGAGAATGAACATTTTTTAGCGTAATACTCTTCGAACCGGAGCCCGAAACCTTCATAGAAACATAATCAGGGGCGTGTTGAAGGATGTAGATTCCCTCCATGGATCCCGTCCCATCAACCATAACTTTTCCCTTCCATCCGAGATATTCCATAAGCAGGAAATCATCAGCGTCAGCTGCGGTCTTCAACATATCCGGAGAAAGTCTCATAACTTTGAGAAGGGATCGTTCCACCAGAATCCAACGGATGGCAAGATCGTCCAGTATCGTGGAATTCAAATACGCAAAATGGGTTCCCAGCTGGTAAGCGTTTGGCGGCAAACCCTGGATAATATTCAGATGATACCCGTAATCAAGGGAGAAATTACCATCCAATCCTGAGGCTGCCTCGAGCCTTGGATACAATAGGTTGAGAATCTGAAAAGGTTGATGAGACACGATGCAAAATCTTCCCGGATCGGGAGTCAAGGCGGAAATCTCCCTCAATTTTTTATCGATTCGTTCTGGGAAAACCGTATGATGAGAGGGGGATTTGGAACCAAGGATCAGATGTCTGATAAAGAGGAAATCCGATAAAAAACCCGAGAGAAGAACCGCGCAAACAAGATATGTAAAAGGACGTTCAAAGACCGGTTTGAAGATTCCGGGAAGAGACAATAAAAAGATAATGAAAGAAAAAAGGGCAACCGGAAGGACAGAATTTCGAAGCGATTTCAGTACGAGATTCCGACTATCCGCAGAACCAGAGCCAAATCCGGGAGGCGTGAAATTCCATTTGCGGAGCCAGGAAACAAGATGCTCATACGAAGTGAATCTGTACAAAACGAAAATCGAAAAAAGAAGCAGGAGAAAGGCGCCCCCAGCGGAAAAAATCCAGAATATTTTCCGTCTGCGCCTTACGCGCTCGATCTGCAGGAGCATGGCGAATCCTTCTGCAAAAAGAATCGCCAAAGCAATGACAATCAGGAAACTGACTCTGCCATGAGAGCGTAAAGAGGAATAAAGAGGAAGACGACGAACAAGGAAGTCAAACCAGGGAACCTCCCTTCCGAAGCCGAGAATCGCAGCGACCAGGAAAAACAATCCGGGCGCAAGAAGCCTGATCCTGGAACGTCCGCAAAGGATTCCCGCAATCCCCAGATAAGCCGTAAAAATGACGGCAAATCCTATGGATATCATGGATTCGCCCGCATACCATTTCCCCCAGTACGCCTTATCACAAAAAAAGAAACCCGGGTATAATAATGAATAGAGATGCGGGAACTCCAGGGAGAAGGAGTTTGCAAAACCGGATCCTTTCAGAAGATACCGGAAGGAGCTTTTGAAAGACGTGAGAATGGGAAGGAAATAGGCAGAGGCGAAAAGTAATGCGAGAAGAAAGACGCCGCTTCCCATGAGAAGCGGAATCCAGAATTTCTTTTTGTCCCTTTTACATACCAGCCTGATGATAAAATAGGGAATCAGCGCCAAACAAAGGTAATACAATATCTGAATATTCTGCGCCAGCAACAGAAGACCTGCGATCAATCCTCCAAAACCGACCAGGCGGGTTCTGGATTTAAACCAGCGGGGATGGATCAATTCCTCGGTCAATACAAGGACCAGGGGGTAAAAGGCAATCTGATGAATAAACGTCCAATGGCCCCACAAGCGCCACATAACAGGAGCGCTGAATATATATACGCATCCTGCGAGAAGGGCGGGAATGAGGCGTAACCTGATCCTCAAACAATACAGGGACATGGACAAGCCGGCGAAAGCCCAATGGAGCCAGAGATCAAAAAGAAAAAAAGGAACGACGGGAATAGCGAGAAGGATTCCCAGGAAAAAGGTGGGATAAACGAATCCTTGGCCAAAGCTGGCGATATCATGGCTGGAAAAAATGGGAACGATCTGAGGGAAAGCGCCCTGCGCCATCCTGTAAACGCCAAAGGAATAAAAGGGTATGAATTGCGCGATGGTATCGCAACCGGGGGCGCCGGGAAGCGCGCCTGTAAAAATAAAAGGGGAAAGATTCAGGGCGGTCAAAAAAGCAAACAGGAGAAAAATCCTGAAAATCGCCTTTATGCCAGGGGATTTCATAAGATTATCCTGTTGAAGACATTTTCATCGATGATATCCGGTTATAGGATTTCCGACTTGAGAGATCTTCCCATCAGATCCCCAACGGCTTTCAGGGGATTTTTCCCCTCATATAATACGGAATAAATTTCTCGGGAAATCGGCATGGGGATTTCATGCTTTTCAGAAAGCGTCATCACGGAATCCGCCGTTATAATGCCTTCCACCACCATAGCGATATGTTTCTTCGCCTTTTCCACGGAATATCCCTTTGCGATCAATTCTCCGAAATTCCGGTTTCTGCTGTGCCGGCTGATACAGGTAACGATGAGATCGCCGATGCCGGCAAGGCCCGCGAAGGTTTCGCGCCGCGCCCCCATTGCGACTCCCAGGCGTATGATTTCCGCGAGTCCCCGCGTCAGAAGCGCGGCTTTCGTATTATCGCCAAAACCCAAGCCATCGGAGACGCCCGCTGCGATGGCTATGACATTTTTGACTGCGCCGCCCAGTTCCACCCCCAGAACGTCCTCCTGGGTATAGATGCGAAAATACTCGGTATGAAAAATATCCTGTACTTTTGAGGATAAGTCCGGATCAAAGGAAGCCGCGACCACGGAAGTGGGAATTTTTTGAGATACCTCCTCGGCGTGTGAGGGGCCGGAAAGGCAGCAGTACCGCTGGATCGCCCGATCTCCCAGAACGTCCCTTACAATTCCCGATGGGGTAAGAAGGGTTTTTCTTTCAATGCCCTTGGAACAAAGAACAATAACAAGTGAGCCGAAATCCAAGTCCAGCTTTTTTATTTCGAGGAAAAGGTCTCTCAGGGCGTGAGAAGGGGTAGTAACGATTAAAAAATCCGCCTTTCCGAGCGCCAGGGAAATATTGTCTTCAATCGATATGGCGTCGCGCAATTTGAGATCAGGCAGTTTGGCTGGAATGCGGGCGCTTCTCAATCGCGTTCTGACATCAGGATCGACATCCCAGAGGGAAACGGAGAATCCCTTTTCTGCGAGAAGGCAAGCCAGAGTACATCCCCATGTCCCGGCGCCAAGAACCAGAAACCGCTTTTCAGCCGGAAGGTTATCCATGGGGAAATCCGTCATGGTATGTCATAATATTCCACATCGACCCTTGACAGGTAACAACGCCCATACTCGGTCGTCTTGCCATCC
>JAFGFK010000279.1 GCA_016931135.1 Candidatus Sumerlaeota bacterium
ATTGACTTTTTTCATCCTTTGAACTTTAAACCAATATCAGTTTTCCGAGAGTTTCAATATGATATTTTTTTCTCGGAATAACAAGGTTCTTTCTCGTTCATTTGAGAGAGGAGACAAATTTTTTACAAGGAGAATCGCCATGAGAAATCTTCCTGCCATTTGTATTTTAACCATTATCATGATGTTCGGTCTTATTGCTCCGGATTCCCGGGCGGCTTGGGAAACTATCGCCACGGGTTTCGATTACCAGATGTTCACCGAGGCGGGTCCTACGCGCGTTTTTGTAACGCGGATGCAGAACGGAAATTCCAATTACGCCTTTGATACGATGAACGCCGGGGGGTACTTCAACTCTTCGGCAGTCTCCTACGGGCGCGAAACAGTCAGCGGGATGGTCTCGCGTTACAATAATTCCCTGAATGATTATTTCTGGAAGGAGTGGGGAAAGCGCAATGACATTATCGCCGCCGTGAACGGGGATTACTGGGAGCGGGAATATTATCCCAGCGGACCTTATACAGGGTATCCTGCGGGGGGAATGGTCCAGAGCGGCTGGTTCTGCCGGAGGTTTCCCGGTTTCAGCGGCGGAAGCGGCGTATTTGTGAACGCCTGGGGCGTTCCTCATATCGGCGGCGACGTGTGGAACGGGGACAACTCGGCAGCCTGGCAGAAAGTTGTTTTTTTCGATTCTTCCGAGGCGCATATTACCAATATAAACAAAACCCGCGGATCGGATGATTTGATCGTCTATACGCGGCACCAGGGACCTCATACAAAAACCGATAACAGCGGGGTGGAGGTTGTTGCGGAGGTAAACCGCACCGCATTGCCGTACGCCTACAGCGCCCCCTCCAATTCCTGCACCGCAACCATCAAGGAAATCCGCGATGGACAAGGCTCCACCTATATCCCTTATGACCAGATCGTTCTTTCCGGTTCCGGCTCCTATGCCACAACCCTTAGAGATAAATGCGTCGTGGGGCAAACCATGTCCATCTATTTGACCATTCGCGATTATGGTTTTTCCGGTAGAACCCCCGCGCATCCCGCGCAGGATTGGACCAGCGGTTATGCCAGCTGTGGATGCGATCGCGAAATCCTTATTGACAGCCAGGTGACAAACCTGCCTTCGCCCGATACCACCAAGCGCGCACGAACGGCGTTCGCCTATAATGCCACTTATACCTTTCTTGTGGTTGTTGAAGAACAATACTCGGGCGGCGCGTATGGAATGAACTTTCAGGAACTCGCCGAATTCTGCCGCGACCGGTTATCCGCAACCCATGCCGCCTCTGTGGATGGCGGAGGCTCTTCCTGCATGTGGGTGAAGGGAAAAGGCATTGTGAACAATCCCTCCGATGGCGGTGAACGCGCCACCTATAACGGCATGATGTTCACTTCTCTTCAAGCCCCCAGCTATTCCACGGCATTTTCCACAGGGCTGACGGTTCAAACCAATAAAAGCACAACCCTTTACCTCGGTCCGGGCAGCAATTTCTGCGCCAGGGCGTCCTTATCAACGGGACAAACCGGAATTATTCTCAGCCATACTCAAAACGGATATTACGCAAAGAGCAAAAACTGGTGGAAATGCTCGATCGGCGGCATGGAAGGCTGGATTGCGGAAAGCGATCTTACCCTGGCTGCCCGCATTACGACATGGGAGCAATATTGATGGAATAAGCAGCGCCCGATGAGGGGCGGTTACCTGAATTTCCGAGTTTAAAACAGAACCCAATCCTGCACCAGTGATGAGGATGTTCCGTAAAGATAGGCGCGGATATAATTCAAGCGGATTTCCCTGATTCCATCCCGAATGCCGATTTCCACGGGTCCGGAAACCGGCTCTTTCGTTTCTATAACGAAATCTGCGATGTTGGATTCCCCGGGAGCGTTCCCAACCTTGATGATCTGTTGAGCTGGCGTTTCCCCATTGGATAACCAACTGACGAACTGCCGTTCGCCGCTCGAGATTTTATGGGGATAGAAGGAAACGTTACCGCTTGCCTGCGTTATAATGGTTTGTCTTTTAAAATCGATCAGATAGATTTTTTTGTTACTATCGGTTTCCTTCCCCGAGGGAAAGAAACGGGATTGCCCGAAGGAGATCACCAGTTCCATCCGATCCCCGATATTGATGTAAAATTCGCCCTTTCCCGTATCCACATTCGTGAATTCGATCGCAGTGTGGAGATCGAAATTCGGGGGCAGGCTTCGGGAAGGCAGCGTGATCATCGCCTCTTCAAGTCCCGGATTCTTGTCTTCTATATTCAGAATACAGCGTTTGTTTTCAAGCCTGGTCGTGCCTGTAGTGTTCTTCATATCCCACAAGAGTTCGTGAATCAATTCGTCGCTGAAATCGTCCTTCCATAAAACGGCGGCGGAAAGGGGGTTCAGGATGAACATGCTGAAAGCCGGAAGGAATAGAATTATGGGAATATTTTTAATCCTGAGAATCATAGTGATTGAGACGCTTTCATAAACAAAAAAAATTGCATGACATCTTTACTTTATAATGACCTTGTTCGCCTGTTCCGAAGTTTGGTTTTTCGTCGTTTTCTGCGGTTGATAATTGACGGAATAGAGTTCATTGCCGCCCGCCTTGAAAATCGGCTTCAGATAACCGGAAGCAATCCATTGCTCCAGATTCAATTCCCGCAGTATCTTATGCTTTTTTTCCATGTCGATCCTGAGATAATAATCGATCTTCAACTCCTTGAAGAATTTCAATTTCTCCCGTTCGTCTTTTATGCCGTACGCCTTCTGCATCTCCCAGTCATCGAGGTGAACGATGTTAATCGAGGGGTCGTAAAGCAGATAACGATTGTCATGAGTTAGAAGCGTTTTTCCGAGCATCAGGGTATTGACATGATCGATCATTCGGGCGTCGGCGCCAAAGACATGGCTGTAAAACTCATCCGGCATCATGCCCGGACGCCTCAGGGCGGGGAGATGCTGGGGATATTCCTCCTTGTCTTTTATAACGACCGGGTGAGTTATCTTGAAATTCATCAAAGCAAAGGGCAATCCCGGGAGGATAATCACGAGGATACACCAGACATGGAATAGCGCCCGCATTTTTTCACTGGAAAAGTATTCCATTACGACAAAAGCGAACAGGATCATCGGCGCAAGGATCGGGATGATCTGATAAAGGTAGTATCCAGCCAGAAAATAATGATAGGACAAAAGACACACAAAAAGGAACAGCGCCAGAAAAATGGTTTTTTGATTATTGGTAAGATATTTGATCAGCCTGCCGGATCGGGGGTGCCTTTTGCCTTTCAGTTTTTGCGAAAGGGCTTGCGCAATCCATATTATGATCCCTGGAACGCACAAGGCAAGAAATATCGGAGCGAGTAACCATGCCCATCTCTGGAAGAGGATCAGATAGTAAAAGGTGGCGATGATTTTGGCAAACAAGGTGAAACGAACGCCGCCTTCCTGGGTTTGCGCATACCACAAATGACGGTTTTCTTCATTGATCGTTCCGGTTTTCTGTTTATCGTTCACCATGTAGAGAGCGGCTGTATCGATGCCATCCCCATTTTCCAGCCATTCGCCCTGCATGGAAGATAGAATCCGGGGATTGATGTTTTTCCCTCCGAAGATCGAGGAAAAATAAGGATAAACCGGATTACCGGTCAATGCCCAGTTCCGCGCATACCAGGGCGCGGCAATCAGAAAACACGCCAATATCAACCGCAGGAAAAATCCGCTTTTGAACAATTCCCCGAGCGTGTCCCAGTCGTCATTATAGGTATATTCCGGTTCAGCCACCTGCTTCAACCGCTCCGGATCTCCCAGCATCTCGGAATATTCCTCCTGATCGGAAAGCATGGGAACCCTCGAATGAACCAGGAATATGAGAAAAACCCAGGCAACGAGCAAGAGGGGCGTCAAATAATTGATATGACAGGCAAATGCAGCGACCAGGGCGCTGAGCATGGCATAGGAGCGAAGTTTTGTGTCGATATACATAACGGCGAGGTAAAGAAAAGCTGCCGTAAAAAGAATCGTGAGGGCGTAATCGGATGTAAGCGTGAAATACCGGATGCCATAAGGGATGGTGCAGAAGAGCAGCGTCAAGGCTAAGGCGCTCAGCGTCACGCGGGTCAACCGGAGGATTAAATGATAAATCAGGAGGAGAGAACCCACGCAGCATACAGGCGCCAGAATCTGGGCGTGACAGTTTGACCAGAAACCGAATACGACTGAAGGCATGGCGCTCGCCAGGCGGTACATCTGGGGATAATTCGATCCTGTTCCGATCCCCATTTGGGCGACAATCTTCACCGGGAACCGGTGATTGAGAAAAAGGCTCCGCGCCATTCCAAGATAAGAGAGGCTGTCCCAGTAAGTGACAGGATAAAACAGGGCATGATAAAAGATGAGGAGGGTGATGAGAATCGCGCCTCCCAGGAAAAAGACCGCGCACATCCCCTGGAAAAATCCTGCGGGATGGATGATGGTTTGGGAATAGGCCCGGGACGCCACGGAGCGTTGTGCGGAACGCATCAGGAAATCATCCGCATATCCTTTGGAAACCTTGACCGGTCTCACCCAGTGCGCGGATGATGAAACAAGCAACGCTACAGTCAAAGCCAGAAGCAGACCCATGATCGCCCAGCCATAAAAGAATCCGAAGACGCCGCATATCTCCCCCAGGAACGTCGTCATGCTCAATCCCAGAACAAAACTCAGAGCCAGGTAGGCAAGGCGGGGGATGAAGATATCAAAACATTTTAACAGAAAATGCCCCAGAAACATGTAAACCGCCAGGGGAACAAGGGAAAGAAGCGTCTCTTTAAAAGGAAAGTGGGCGAAGGTCAAATCCCATGATCGGAAAAGAGAGGGATAAACCAGGAACAGATTGGGATGTTTATACGTTAAAAATCCCCACCAGAAGAACATCCAGAATATCAGGAATACTTTGCCCGTGCTCTTCATCGTTATTTAAAATGAAAGACTCCTTCTAAAGACTGCATACTATCAAGAGTAATAACGACATACTTTTTTCGATCATACAAGTACTTTTTGAAAAATATCTTGATGGGCGCATCCTGACTCTATTCCGGGAACGCAGGATGATTCCCGCGGGGTCATTATCTATAAACATCCTCAACTTTAATGGGTTTTGGCGTTGTTTGTAGTGAAGGGTATGGTATTATTCATAATCGGTATCATGATCCTCAAATTTTGACCCCATAATCCTCCCTATTACTCGGAAAACTGATGCGCCATTTTTACGCGATTCGCAGTTTGTATGTTACGGGGCATGATACGGAGTTGGATATGGCGCAGTATTTTTCGGTGAGACTTTCCAATTCTTCCCCGATATCGCCGGTTTGCCCTGAGATCGAAAGGGTGGCTTCCACGTTCACGGAAGTAAACATGAGTCCTTTGGGAGTTTTTTCCAGACGCCCCGTCGCCTTGCTTTCATAGCGCGTGGGGGAGAGTTTTTTCTTACGAAGGAAGAAGAAAAGAGTTGTCATCAGACAACCTTCAATAGAGGCGACGAACAAATCCTCCGGAGTCCAGACTCCCGGCGTTCCCTGGAATTCGGGGGGTGAGGAAACCTCCAGTTGGGGTTTTTCGGGCAGGATGAATATTCCCTTTTCCTTTTCCGCCTTTTTCAAAAAGGTGGTATAAGCGTACATTTGTCCCTCCTTGCAGTTATAGGATCATTTCGCGTCATTGCATCGGTTTTCGATGGTTTTTAACGCGGTTTCTTACGAAGGAGCGCTTTCAAGATGGTCATGGGATGGCTCAGGATATAGAAAAGGAAATTCCAGAAATCCTCCTGAATCATGTTCCGGAAGTCGCAGTTATTGGAACAGTTGCGGCAATAATTGTGATTTTGCAGCCGTTTTCGGATGTCATTGGCTTTCTTTGAAAACCATATCTTTTCCAGGCTTTCCCCCGATTCCGGAAAATTGCCGAAACAGAACTGTTTTTCGACATAGTGGCAGGGGAGAAGGTTTCCCTCGACGTCGATGTAAGCGCTGCGATAACCCGCCATGCAGGGATAGGTCCGTCTTTTTTTGATGAGATGATCTTTATATTTGGAATACAGATACGCCTTTTCCGGGAAGCATGGGATCAGAATCCGGTTGATAAAGTCGATGATCTTTTTTGTCGTTTGAGGGGAACGGGGAATCATTTCCTTATTCTGATTATCGAAGAAATCGGATTCTGTCGCTAAAGTCCAGGTCATCGATGGCGTAAGGGCGCGCAGCAGGTGGTGAATATCCGTCAACCGGTTCACATTTTGTTCGGTTATAAGGGAAAGGACGCCCACTTCGAAATGAGGACTCGAAAGGGAGCGAAGGCGGCGAATGGTTTCCACAGCCTTTTGATAGGCTCCCGGGACTCCCCTCATCCGGTCATGAACCACTTCGTCCCCATCGATGGATATCCCGATCTTGAAATCTATGGTTTGAGGAATCACGGAAAGAATCTGTTTCGTGGTTTCCACTATGGCGGAAGTCAATATCCCATTTGACGGAATGGAAATTCTCCTGAGATTTGTCAGACGCCTGGAGGCGCTTGAAAGGATGTCCTTCAGGTCTTTCCGCAGAAAGGGCTCTCCACCGGTCAGGCTCAATATGCGCAGGTCTTTCCAGAGGGGGTCCTGAAAAAGACGGTCAAAATCCTCGAAGGAGAGCTCCTTCAGGTCTTTTTTTTTCCAGATCTGGCACATGGAACACCGGCAATTGCATCGTTCCGTGATATTGAGAAGGAGAAAAGTGGGATATTGACCATGATGGATGAATTTATGAAACCGGGAGATAACGCCTTTTACCGGTCCGGCAAACATTATTTTTAGATAACCGGAATTCATAGGCTTTTTTTCAGGCGATTGAATACGGCAAGATATTTTCTGGCGGTATTTTCCCAGGAAAAGAGTTTGACTCTCTCATATCCCCGCTTGATAAGATTCTTCCTTTTGTCTTCATCCGCGAGGAGATTGCTCAACGCTTGAACCATGGACCCCTCATCGTTCGGATCAACCAGGACGGACGCCTCTCCGGCAACCTCCGGCATGGAGGATCTGTTCGATGTGATGACAGGCAATCCGCACGCCATGGCTTCCACTATGGGGAACCCGAAACCTTCGTATAAGGAGGCGTAAAACAGGACGGCTGCATGTTTATAGAGGGAAACCAGATGTTCCGTGGTCGCCCATTTGATATGATGAATCCGTTCTCTCAAGTTGGAGTTATACGCCTCTTTTTTTATGGTATGTTCTATTTCGTTCCATCCCGCGCCTGTTTGACCAACCAGGACAAAGTCATATTCATCCGCCTCCCGGCACCTTTTGAAGGCGCGGATCATCCGGGGAACGTTTTTACTCCGAATCATCTGCCCGACAAAGAGGATATATTTACTGGAGATGCCATGGATCCGCTTGAGGGAATCGAATGGAATGCCTTCTTCTTCGGATATGGATGGGTCCAGCCCGTTGTGCGCCACTATGATGCGATCAGCGGGGATGTCCAGGTATTTCATGATGTCTTTTCCCGAACTCTGCGAAACCGTGAAAATCAGGTTTGCGTTCTTTGCCGTTGTTTTCAGAAACATGCGGAAATAATGCCTTTCCAGGAAGGGAAATTCATAAGGTAATACAAAACGCTTCAGATCATGGATTGTAACGGTAGAAATACAGGGAAGGCGGAACGGGGCGATATCGCTGGGAGACCAGAAGACATCCACATCATGTTTCCGGGAAAGGCGGGGAAGGATAAAGTGTTCATAAAAGATTCGTCGAAGTCTGAATTTCCTCGTGATATCACAGACAACATTGGTGAAATTATCACTTTTTATGGAATAATATCCGGCATTGTCTTTTCGGAGAAAAAGGATATATTCATTTTCCCTGTCAATCTCCGAAAGGGCGCGCAGGAGGTTTTTGGTGAATCGCCCTGCGCCGGTAATCCTGCGGTGCAATGGAAATGTATTGACTCCGATCCGCATTTAATCGTTCATTCCAATGTCTTTCCCCTGTATAAGGGGTTTAATCTTCTCAAGATTTCCCGGTAAGCCTTTTTCCTCTGATTATTGTCAATTTGAAATGATTCTTTTCCAGGATATATCCTTATCAATATCAATCGTAGAATCATATCGACGCATATAAACGAACGCAAGAGAAATCTCGTAACGGGACTTTTATGTTTTTGAAAGTACAAGTCCATGCTGACGAAGAGTTGGATGATAGTGAAATACCTTGCCTTTTTGCTGCTTTGACGGTGGAGATGACACACGCGGGATGCCGGAACAAGGCGCCTTTTCCATCCGTTCTTTTTCAGCCTTAAACAAAGGTCCGCATCCTCGGAATAGAGGAAGAACCGTTCATCGAAAAGAGGCTCTCCCTCCAAGGCGGAGCGCCGCGCCAGGAACGCCGCCCCAGTAGCCCAGTCAATCTCGCGCGGCGCTCTTGTCGATTTTTCATGTCGCTTCCGCCGCCTGATCCTTTCCAATCCCTTCGCAAGAAGGGAATGCTCTATCCAGTAATTCCAGATTGAGGGGAATCGAAAAACGGAAGAGACTATAACGTCATTTTCATCGACTATTTGGGGAGCGGCAAGCCCCACATCGGGATTCTTATCCAAAAAATCGGATAATGCCTCCAAGGTCCCCGGAAATATTCGCGTATCCGGGTTGAGAATAAAAAGATATTCCGCCCCGGTCATGGATAGGGCGAGATTATTGGCTTTTGCAAACCCGAGATTGCGCGATTGCGTAGAAAACCGGATTTCCGGAAACTCCTTTTTGATCATCTCTGAAGTCGAATCAGAAGAGGCGTTATCTATTACGATGATCTCCAGATCTACTTGAGGAAGGTTCTGGCGGAGGGAATAAAGGCATTCCCGTAAAACCTCCCGACAGTTCCAGCTCACAATCTGAATGGCTACCTGTACCATGGAACCCCTTTTTACAAATCAACGGGCTTTTTTCCGGTAATTGAATCTTGAAATATTGACCCTGACTGCGTTATGTCAACTTCTATTCATTTTTTTAGTGAAATTTATTAAATATTTCTTGCTTGACGCATATTCTGAGCTATATATAATCATATAGATAATTCGATAAACTAAAAACATTAGAATCTTTCCAGAATCAAGAATCAGGATTGATCAGTATTTTATGTTTGAAAGGGGTTTGTTGGATGAAATCAAAGACCATTTTAATGGTGTTTTTAATTTCACTGGTCGCCCTTTGCCATATTGACGCCCAAGGAGATATTTTATTCTCAGACACCTTTACCGGCACCGATGGGACCAGGCCGGCTAATTGGAAGATCGTCAATGCCCCTGAAACGAACTTCTGGTTCCTGCAGGATGGACAATTATGCACGGGAAACGGAGATGATATATTGACGGGAGGGGGCTTCTCTTACGCCATTATCAGCGCTCCCGCCGCGCAGTCATGGACGGATTACAGTATCCAAACCTCCTCCTGGATGTATCAGGCGAATGGCAATATGATGATTATTGCCAGATGGCTGGATGAGAACAACCATTATCGGGGAGTTATGGAAACCTTGAAGGGCGCTCGTTCTCTCAAGATAGAGAAGGTTCTCAAGGGAAATAGAACCGTTCTTGCCGAAGTCAAGGACGGCGTTGACGGAGTCAATATTCCCCCGATGGAAAATGGAACGTCTCCCGCCGATGCCCGCACGTTTCAATTCATTGTTTCCGGGTCGAAACTGACCTTCATTATGGGGGGAGCGGTATCGGTTCAAGCGACGGACGCCAGCTTCCCGTCGGGATCGGCAGGCGTCGGCGAATGGTTTCATTACGCCTATTTTGATGATGTTGTCGTTCAGAAAGTTCAGGAAGGAGAAATCCCCTCAAAACCGGTTTCCCAGATACCAACGGTGATTCAACCATTGGGCTCTCTTGGAACGTCCGCTTCCACTCCGGGAACCATTTTCCGGATATTGATAGGTGAGGAATTGCCGGAACAAACGGCAAAGGATCTCCGGGATCAGCTTATCAGTTGGGGATACACCCCTGTCGAGTTATTTCAGAAAGATACCGGATACGATGTATATCTGGGCGCGTTTCTGTCCGATGCGGAGGCTCAGTCTGCCAAGGGTTTCCTGGAAGAGGAAGGTTTGAGTCCGCGCCGGATCGTTTCTTTGAGCGGCGACAAGGCGGTGGAAGTCAAAAAACAGGCAACCACAGCCAAAAGAAATTTCCGCGTTCTGGCGCGTGAGTTCACGGATATAAGTTTCGCTGAAAAAATGAAAAAAGCCCTGGAAGAAGACGGGTATTTCCCGGTGGAAATTGTCAGTATGGGCGCTAATCACAGGGTGTATATTGGCAGTTTCAATAATAGCGATGAGGCGGATAAACTTTCCAGAGCCTTGAAAGCGGATGGATATGACACCGCCACTGTTATCGAAACGGAATTGGATACAGACATGTCAACGATTTTTCCGCCTTCCACAATAGCGTCCGCCCCTTCTTCGCCCGAACCGTTCAATCCGGCGATGATTGCCGGCAAGTCCTCTGAATGGGAAGCCCTTTCCGAAAAACAAAAAGGGGAAGTTATGGATATCATTACCCTTCAGGAATCCTTGAAGCATGGGGACATGGTCACCAACGAGATATTGGGTATCAAGAAAAAAATTGAAGAACTGACCATGGAGCAGAAAAGAATCGTTGATATCTGGCGCGGCGAGGCGGAAAAAGAACAATCCAAACAAAGAACAATCGCGGAATTGGTCAAGAAAGCGGAAAACGCAAGAGATCAGAGGCAATGGGATGAAGCGCTCAAGTTCTGCGAAGAAGTCAAGAAACTGGACCCTAATAACGGTCGCGTCGTCATGATCGAACGATCGATCAAGGTCATAACGGAAGAAGATTATGAAGGCAAGAAGATCATCGAGGAGCAGGAGCGGGAAAAGATCAAAAGGGCGCGCGATATGGCGGAATCTCTGGAAAAACAGCAGAAATTCGAAGCCTCCCGCGCCCAATGGGGAATGGTTTTGAGCCTCGCCAAACCTGGTTCCCTCGATTATAACGACGCCAATACCGCGATCGGAAGAATCGACGGACTCCTTGCCGAAGCGGAGACCCAAAGACACAAACGGGAACAAAGCAGGCTCTATACCCTCTATGGTATCGGAGCTATCATGCTCCTTCTTGTTTTCCTGATCGTCATGATTGTCATTCGAAGCAGAAAACATGACCGCGAACTTCTGCGTCAGGTTCAGGAATTGACGCTGAAACCACTCCTTGAGCTTCAGGAGGGCAAGGGACCCGCTGCCATTGAGGATATGACCTCTGACGTTCAATCCGCTGCTGCGGCTGCAATGCAAACTCCCGCAAGTACGGGAAAGAAAAAACATAAAAAACCGATAGCGGCGCCTGCGCCGGTGGAGGTTCCGGAACCGGTCTTTGCGGAAGAGCCCGAAGAGATTCCCGAACCCGAACCCATTCCCGCTCCCGATATATATCCCGTTCCTGAAGTGGAAACGGCTCAAACCGGTTTCGAGAGCGTGAAATCCGTGGAAAAAGAGGAATTACCCGTTCCCTCCATCGACGACCTCGCTTTTGAGGAATCCCTTGCGTTGTCAGGCGATAAACAGGAGTCGGTTCCTCTGGAACCTTCTTCGTTGGACGCCTTGGAAGGGGGAGAGTTTGAACCCGCCCCTGTTTTATCGGAACCTGTCAAAGGACCTTCCGTGGATGTCGATGACCTCTTTGATGAGACAACCCTGGAAGATGAAACCCTGAAATTGTCGCCTCTTTCTAATCTGGAAGAAAAGACGCCGCTGCCCGGTTTCCAGGAGATTTCCCTGGAGCCCATCACCCCTTCTTCTTCAAAGGAAAAGAAACAAACCCCGCCCCTTTATTCCCATAAAGAAGACGATATTACCGAGGTTATCCTTCCTTCCCGGATGGTTCGGGAACCTCTCGATGTCGGGACGCCGAATATCAACTCCCTGGAAACGCCCAGACCTGTTGAAGTCTCGGAATCTGTCCCTTCCATATCAAAAGCCGACACGACTCCCGAGGCGTTCAAACCCTCCAGCGTCGATTCCAACGTCATTTACGAGCAGGATTTTGATCAGGAGCAAAACGGGTCTATTCCCGCAAATTGGAAGGGTAATTATAATTACGCCTCCCTCGTTGTCAGTGATCAATCCCCGGCTCCGGATTCCAGAAAGTGCATTGTCTTTGAAAAGGAGAAGGGAGCGGGCAGCGCCTTCTATTGTTGCCATTTTGCCGAAACAAGCGGAGTTGTGGGAATCGAGTTCGATCTTCGATGCGATATGAAAAACAAATATCTCCTGGGCTTCTATATCGAAA
The DNA here is from genome assembly GCA_016931135.1 of Candidatus Sumerlaeota bacterium. GTDB lineage: Bacteria > Sumerlaeota > Sumerlaeia > MWCT01 > MWCT01 > JAFGFK01. The sequence goes on from JAFGFK010000279.1 coordinate 12,324, forward strand.
AGGATGAAGATTATCGCTATTCCATTCACACGGTTATCCAATATATCAACTCCGGGAAACAAAGCGCCAAACCCTCTCTGCGCGTTCAGGGAAAACCGGTGCCTTACAATTGGGGGGATTGGAGACACATCAAATATATCGTCAATCTGATTGACGCTACGGTGGATGGATACGTGGATGGCGAATTGATCGCCAACGGTGAAAAACTGGCAAGTTGTCCTACCAGCTTGAATACGATTTCAATACGGGATAATTTAGCCACTGTCGGAAAGCTAATGATTGACAATATCAAAATTTATAAGGCATAAGCATGCGTCATTCTCGCTGATTTGGCTGAGCGTCATGTAATTATGTCTTTTTTTGTAACATTTTATGAGTGGTAGGGTATGGGGAAGCTATCACAAAGCGGCATTATCGAGCAGATTAATGATAAGATCGACGCCAAAGTATTGTTCGATAAAATCAACTATGCCCCTGATAAGGTTCAGATTATCGGGACGACATTGAAATGTTTCTGTCCCCTGCATAAGGAAAAGGCGTTTCGATCTCTCATCGTCGATCTTAAAAAGAACTCCTTTCGTTGCAGTCTCAAAGGGTGCCCCGGATTTGAGGGGGGAACCCTCGTTCATTTCTACTCCCTTCATACGGGACAACCTGAAATCAAATCCGCATTCAGCCTGGCGAAACTCCTGAACCTGGAGATAGACCCGGATATGATTCAGGGACTGTCTCAAAGTTTCAAGGAAGAAGCCCAACAAGCCTTTCTGGAAAGGGATATCGAAAAAGCCCAGAATTTCGCCTCTCAAGCCCTGGATGTCGATCCCGGCAATCTTGGCGCCAGATTCCTGATGGCTCAAGCCTTGGAGGAACTCGGAAATAATGTCGGAGCCATCAAGGAATTCCAAGCCACTGCGGATGGTTACTCGGACCTGGGTGAATTCAACAGAGCCATCGAAATTTATGAAATGTATATCCTTAAAAGAGAACCTCGGAATGAGGAAATACTTCAGAAAGTGGCGATCCTGTACGAAAACCTCGGAGATAAGGATCGCGCCATCGAATTCTATCTGATCATTGCCTCCGAGAACGATAAAAAGAGCCAGAATGACAAGAATATTCCCCTTTTTCATAAAATCCTGGAGATGAACCCCTCAAGGAATGAAGTTCGACTCCAACTGGCGCAACTCTATGAATCCATCGAAAATCTCCCGATGGCCGTTGACCAGTATCTGGACGTCGCATCCTGGCGCCGCAATCAGGGAGATCTTCCCTCCGCTCTGTCCATCCTCGAACATATCAAACAAACTGTTCCGGAAAATTTCAACTGCCGGGAACAAATTGCCGAAATCTATTACGAACAGGGCAATTATGAAAAGGTCGAACAGGAATATCTGCAACTGGGAGAAATCGCCATTGAACAGGATGAATTGCATACCGCAGAAAGATTTTACAAGATACTTCTCGAGAAATTTCCTCAATCCCTTGAAGGGCGCCAGGGACTGATCAATCTGTTCGAGAAAATGGAAAACCGCACCGCTTTCAGCCGCGAAAGCATAGGGCTTGCCGATATTCTCGAATCAATGGGCGATCTTGAACGCGCTACGACGGTTCTGGCGCGGGCAAAACGTCAAAGTCCCAGCGATGTTTATATCAGGGAAAAGCTCATCCAGTTGCTTATCAAGGCGAATCTTCGCGATGAAACGGTGGAAGAGTATTTTGAACTCGCAGACCTTTATAATGAGGTGGGGGAGGATCAGACGGTCGCCTCATGCCTCGATAAAATCAAAAGCCTTCATCCGAAAAACCTGAAAACGCTCATCAGGGCGGCGTCTCAGTTTTATAAATACGATGATAAACAAAAGGGGCTGGCGGAATTTTTACAGTTAGCCGATGATCTCCAGGATGATGAATCCTTTGATTCCAGTATCAGCGTTTGTGAAGAAGCCCTCAAATGGGAACCCGATAATATTTCCATTCTGGAGCGGTTGCTGTCGGCGCAGACACAGGTCGGCTTGAAGGATCAGGCTCTGGAAACGTATCAGAAACTTTATCAGATTTATCGTAATGCCGATAATATCGGAAAAGCGGAAGAAGCGCTTCGGGACGCCCTCACGCTCGATGAAAAAAATGTCCGCATTCATTCCCAGCTGACGGATATATATCTTTATCAGAACAACACGGCAAACGCCCTTTCCACACTGACTTCCTTAAGTCAGATCTATTATGAAAATGAGGATATCGATGGGGGAATCGAAACCGCCAGAAAAATCCTGGAACTCAATCCTGATTCCGTCGCTATCAGGGAACGCCTGGCTTATCTCTACAGGGAAAACAAGATTTTTGACCAATCCATCGAGGAATACAATCTCGCAGCGGAATATTATATCAGCCAGAATCAGCATACCGCTGCCATTAACGATCTCAAAGCGGTCCTCGAGATCGATGAAAACAATTATGAATCTGTGCTGAAAATCTCGAACCTCCTTCTGGAATACGAGTCGTTCGAGGAGGCGCTCCCTTATCTGATGAAAGGATTGGAACTTCTCAAAAGCGGGTGGGGAAGCCCCGAGGACGTGGTCAAGGAATACCACAGAATCCTCGCTTTGAAAGAAAATCAACTTCAACTCCGCGAGGAATTCATCGCCTATCTGAAATCCATTGATTATAAGGATGAAGCCTTCAAGGAAATTCGATCCCTGGTGGATTTGTATAAAGAACAGAAGAATTTCCCCAAATCGGCAGGCCTTTTGGAAGAACTAATTCCTCTCAAACCTGAAGATAACTCCCTGAAGTCTGAATTGGCTGATATGTATATGTCTATGGATATCCATCAGGAAGCCCTGAATTATTACGCCCAGGCAGCCGCCGGGTACAGAGAACAGGGCGAGGAATCCAAAACCATTGAAATCTATCGCAAGATTCTCCAAATCGATCCCCAGGAAGAATCCATCCGGGAAGAACTCGCCCAGATTCTTGCCTCCCAGGCTTCTCAATCCGAGAAATCATCCAAACGCTCCAAAGGCGCAAACCTGAAAACCGAAGCCATTGAACATTTCCTCTTCCTGATCAACAAAAGAAGACAGGAAGAGCGGGAACATGAAAATACCCGATTTTATATGAAAATACTCGATTTGGACCCTGAAATGAAAGATATTCGGGAAAAACTCGCCGCAGCTTATGAAATGGCTCAGGATCCCGAATCCGCTCTGGAACAGTTGATGATCCTGGCGGAATCTTATAAAAAGGAGGGCGATTTTAATACCGCCATTGAACGGTGCAAGCGCGCCAAAACCATCCTCCCGGGGAATGAAATGCCCAGGGGGCTCCTCTTGAATCTTTATGAAGCCTCGGGCGATACGGCGTCCCTGAAAAATGAACATATCGCGCTCGGTGAAATATGGCTGAACAGGTTGATGCCGGACAAGGCGGAAAAACATTTCCTCGAAGCTCAAAAACTCGATCCTACCGATATTGGCGTAGGGGAGAAACTTGCCGAGATTCATGAAGCCAGGGAAGATTATGAGGCGGCTTGCTCACAATATCGAAAAGTCAGCTCTTTGTATGAAGAGAAAGGCGAACTGACGAGCGCAATCGCCGCGCTTCGGAAAATCAAACTTCTCGATCCTTATAACTTCGAGTCCCGGGAAAAAATCGCGGATTTGCTTGCCAAAGTCCGGGAAATTCCCGAGTCGCTTGAGGAATATTATGAACTCGCCGTGCTTTCTTTTGAAATCCAGAAGCCTGATAAAGCCCGGCTTTTCATAGAAAAGATTTCCGAAATCGCTCCCGATCATTTTGAATTCCGTCTCAAAGTGATCCAGCTCCTTCATAATTACAACAAAGCGGATGAAGCCATCGAGGAACTTCTCAATCTGTGCGCCATCCTCCTCCAGGGAGGGCGCCTGGACAATCTTCTCAAAGCCGTTGATTTCGGATTGAAACTCGATGAAACGCTTCTGAATCTCAGGGAATTCAGGATCAAAGCCCTCCTGGGCTCTAATAATATCAAGGACGCGCTCGATGAGTACCACATTGCTGCGCGCTTCGCCTTCCATCAGGAGAAATACGAAAACGCGGAAACATATTTGAACGCCATACTGGAAAGAAAACCCAAGGACCTGGAAGCCCTTCAGCAAAGCGTCGAGTGCGCCTTGAAACTCGATAAAATCGAATCTGCGGTTGATTTCCTGATGAAACTGATCCCCCTCTTCGAGAAAAACGAGGATTTTGAAAAAGCAATCGACGCCTCCAAACGTATCCTGGAGCTTACGCCGGATAATGTGGAAGTCATGAAACAACTGGCGAAATTCTACCTCAACGCCTCTCGGGAATCCGAAGCGGTGCGCGCCTTTGGCGCCATCGCTGATTTCTACGTCTCTCATGGAAATTATACCGAAGCCTGCACGTATCTTTCCCGCATCCTCGAATACGATACGGATTCCATTCCCACGATCCGAAAACTGGCTTTCCTGATTTATGAAAACGAGAATCTCTTCAAGGCGCGTCCTCATTTCAGGAAGTTCCTCGAACTCTGTAAGTCCCAATTGCCCCCGGAGGAAACGATAAAAGAATATCACAATGTCCTCAAAGTCGATCCAGCCAATCCCCAACTGATCCTCGAATTCGCGCGATTCCTCCAGAGCATCGAGGAATTGGAGAAAGCCCGGGAACAGTATTTGAAGGCGTCATCGCTTCTCACGGAAGACGCCAGAACCCGTGGGAAAGCCATTCAAATCCTGAATGAATTGATGGAAGTCTTCCCCAATGACACGGACATCCTTTCTCAACTGGCTGATCTCTGCGTAAAGGAAAACAAGCCGGAACAAGCCTTTATCCATTTCAACAGGATTGCCGGTATTTTTCTCGAGAGAAAAGACTTGAAGGAATCCATCAATTTTTATCTCAAGGCCTTGCGAATCAAACCGGATGACGCTGACTTGATATTGAAAATCGGGGAACTGTATGAAGAGATGGGGGACGCTACAAAGGCGGTTCAACAATACCTCAATCTTTCTGATCTGAATGTCAAACTGAACAAGACAAGCCAGAATATTGAGATTTATCAGAGAATCCTTTCTCTTGATGAATCCATGAAACCGGTTCGTCATAAACTTGCCCGGCTTTATGAAAAGGAAAAACGAATCGACAAAGCCACGATTCATTATCTGTATCTTGGAAGGCAGTATGAAGAGGAGAAAGAGCGGAATCAAGCCCTCGCCGTTTATCAGCATATCAAATCCATCAATCCTGAAGAGGAGGAAAATCGCAAATTCATGGTGGAGATTTATCTCGCCACCAAGAGAAAGGAACAGGCGAAGCTTGAGTTGGAGGAACTGGCTGATCTGTACATGAAAAACCAGCAACTGGCCGAAGCCCAGGTTCACCTCCTGAAAGTGAAGGATATTGCCCCCCAGGACATTGGAGTAGCGGAAAAACTCGCGCTATTGTTCGATCAACAGGGCGAGAAGGAGCTATCCGCAAACGAATATGCGCGGGCATCCGCCCTTTATTTGAAAAGCGACGATTTTGAAAAAGCCGTTCACGTTCTTTTAAAAGCCAAGGAATTGATTCCCGAAAATACCGAATATCGCGAAGAACTCCTGAAATGCTATGAAAAATCCCGGAAGAACAGCGAATTCCTGAGCGAAGGCATGGCATTGGCGGGCCTTTATTTCTCGTTCCAGAAAAATAAAGAGGCAACCAGGATATGCAAAATCATTTCCGCCTTTCAACCTTCCAACGTGGAATTGCGACTTCAAGTCGCCAATCTGTACGAGGCGAACGGTTTGCGGGAGCAGGCGCTCGAGGAATATCTCAATCTGTGCCGGTTTCTTCTGGAATCCAAGAATTTTGCCAAAGCCGGGGAAGCGTGCGAAACCGGACTTGCCCTTTCTCCGGATCATGTCCCTCTTCTCGAAGCTGAAATCGATGTTTTCCTGGGACTCGAGAATCTTCCCAAAGCCGTTGAATTGTTCCTGAAACTCGCCGGAATACATCATGCCAGCGAAAATCCAACCGCAGAGGAACAGTCCTATCGCAAAGCCCTTGAAATCCTTCCGGAACATATCCCGGCTCATGATGGATTGATAAACCTCCTCACCGTGGCCGGAAGAATACAGGAAGCCGTCGATCAACTCCTTGTTCTGAGCGGCATTCATGAAAAACAAAATAACATTGAGGCAGCCATACAGAAACGCCAGGAAATTCTTATTCTGCAACCGGAAAATATCAATGTTCGGGATGGACTTGCCACACTGTACAAATCCCAGGGAAACAACAACGCCGCTATCCAGGAATATTTCACCCTTGCCCAGATGTGCGAGGATGATGAGAATTTCAAGGGGGCTCGAAATTATTACGAGGCGATTCTGCAGATCGACAACAGAAAAGTGGACGCTATCAGGGCTATTATAAACCTTGCCCAGAAAAAGAAGGACGTCGAAGTCTTCATCCAGTATTCCCAGCGCCTCGCCGATTATTTTGAAAGCGTTCAAGCCTTCGCCGACGCGATTCCTCTCTATCAGGGGATCATTGATTGGGACAAGAACTATCTGGCTGCGTATCAGAAGTTGGGATTCTGCCTGGAGGCCGTCGGGAAGATCGAGGAAGCCGTCCATATCTATAAAGAGCTTGGGGAACAGTATCAGAAACAGGACGCCCTGAACGCAGCCGTTCAATATTTTCAACTTGTGGAAAAACATCGTCCCAATGATTGGAACAATTTGAAGAATATGGCGGATCTCTATGTCAAACTCAAGAATACCGATCAAGCCACTGTTTATTATACGCAAACCATAGATATTCTCAGGTCTTTGGACAATCTGGATGAGGCGTTGAAACTAGCCCAAACTCTTGTTAAAATAAAACCCAACCACGTTCCCTCTTATCAGATATTCGCGGAAATCCTGGAAACGAAGGGCGAAGACCCCAAGGCGAGTGAGGCGTACGCGTATATAGCCTCCCTTCTGGATAAGGAGAAAAAGATTCAGGAAGCCATGAACGCGAGGGCTTCCGCCCTTCGCCTCTCTCCCGATCTGGTGGAAGAAAGGGAAAAATATGCAGCTAATCTCGTCCAACTGGGACAAAACGATGAGGCGATCTTTCAATATCTCCAGATTACCGATGAATATGTCAAACGTCAGAATCATGACAATGCCATAGCCTCTGCGCGAACAGTTTTCAAACTCGATGACGCCAATCCGGACGCTCACCTCAAACTGAAAAATATCTTTATGACCATCGGCAATACCCGGGACGCCCTCCAGGAAATGGGATGGATCGCCAGGGATTATATACAAAAAGGACTTCTCCAGGATTCCGAGACGATTCTATTGGAAGCAGTCCAACTGAATCCAAACGACCTTTCCTTCAGGGAAGACCTTGCTTTGGTTTATCAGAAAACCGACCAGCCCGCAAAAGCTACGGAACAACTCCTCAAGATTACCCAGCAGTCCCTTGTCGATGGAGATTTGAACAAGGCTATTTCCAGCCTGGAGAAAGCCAAGTCTCTGGCAAAAGATAATATCGAAATCCGAAAGAACCTGGCGGAACTTTATTATCGGAATAATCTTCCGGAAAAAGCCCGGGAGGAACTCTTCAGCGTCGCAAATATTTATCTGGAACAAGGCTTGATCGAAGAAGCCAATAAAATCTGCGATATGATGATCCAGGAGTCTCCCAAGGATTGCTCCCTCAGGGAACTGATTGGAGACCTTTTCAAGGAACAGGAAATCCCGGAGCTTGCCGTCAAACAATACCTGGAAATCTCTTTCCTGAAAAAGACGGAATCCGCCTATGAAGATGTCATCAAATATGCCGACATGTCCCTGGAATTGAATCCTAAATGTCTTGAAGCGCACGAAAACCGTATCGAGGCGCTTCTTAAAATCGACAGACGCTCCGAGGCGTACGATGCACTCCTGACCGTTTCCGAATTTTATTCGGACCTGGGGCTGTTTGAAAAGGCGAGAGACGCCTACAGGATGATGGCGGAACTGGCCCCGGACGATCCGGTTCCCATCCAGAAACTCGCCCTGGTCTATTCCCTGATGAATAAAAAGGACGATCAGATTAACGCGCTTCGGGAGTTGGGCGATATCTTCCTGAGACTCGATCGGACAGAGGACGCCGTGAAAACCTTCCGCTCCATTATCGATCTCAGACCCGATGACACGAGAGCCAGGGTTCAATATATCGATCTGTATTCCCGTATCGGACCGGAACAGGAATTGGTCGATGATTATATCAAGCTGATCGATATTTTCATAAAACACAAAGCGACCGCTGAAGCCACGCGTATCTTCGAGAAACTGATTCGCATCACGCCCGAAGACGCCGAAATCCGGGAGAAGTTCATCCGCTTCCTCGTTCAGAATAATGATAGAGCCAAAGCCTTCGGGGAAATGTCGTCCCTTTCCTCCATGTATATGGAAAGCGGGGAACTCAAAAAGGCCTCGAGACTTCTGGGGGAGGCGGTGAAAATCGCCCCTGAGGATCCTTCCGTTCATCTGCAACTCGCGGAAACCTATGTCATGATGAATGCCAAAGGAATGGCGGTGCAGGAGTTCAAGAAATCCGCCACTCTGTTCGAAAAAATCGACAATCCCGCGAAGTCCCTTGAAATATGTGAAAGAATCATCATGATCGATCCTTATAACCTCGAAGTCAGACAGACCTATATCGAACGACTGAAGAAAACAGACCGTATAGAGGATATCGTGGTTCACTCCCAAAAACTGGCTGACTTGTATATCGAAAGAGGACTTCTGGACCTTGCCGAGAACGTCTATCGGGACATCCTTAAAATCCAACCGGATAATATTGAAATCTGGAATTTTCTGATTCAAACCCATCTCCAGATCGGGCTCGAAGAAGACCTTGTCGATGATTATCTTTCCCTGGGAGACCTGTATCTCTCCAAGGGCGCGTTAAAGGAGGCTCTGGTTCAGTATAAAAAGGTGATCGAAGCCGATCCCTTGAATGTCGAGGTTCGACGGAAATATATTGATACCTATCTGCAGATCGGACTGGAACATGACCTGATAGACGATTATCTGGAATTGGCGGACGCCCTCATGAATCGCCAGCAGATCGAAGACGCCATCCGACTTTATTCCCATGTCATGTCTTTAGATCCCGATAATAAACAGGCGCGGATGAAATTATCCGAAACCAGGGGGCAAACCGACAAGCCCGATAAAAAGGGCAAAAGAAAAAAGGCTGACAAGGAAGAAAGGGAACAGATATCCCTGGCGACTGACCTTCCTAAAAAACCGGTCGAACGCCCATCCCTTCCGGAAGTTTCTTATCAGTCAGCCATTGATAATTATAAAAATATTCTCTCCATGAATCCGGCAAATGCCAATATCCGCTGTAAACTCGCTGAAATTTATTCGAAAACCGGGAAGATGGATGAAGCGGTCGATGAATGGGATAAAGCCAGTGAAACATTCATCCTCAAGGGAGAACTGGATAAGGGAATATCTCTTTGTGAAAAAATACTCGAAATCAAACCCAAACACGCCGTTTCCAGGGATCGTCTCTCCAAGGCTATCCTGCAGCGCGATTCCTTCAAGGCGATTGAAAGCGCCATCTCTTCCTACGCCGATTCTCAGGACAAAGCCCCCGGCGAAAATACAAGCACCGAAGGCGACGCTTGATTTCGGATCGGTTCCCTTCTCCGCCTCCAGTCATTTCTATAACGCTGATCATGGCGTCCCGCTACAGGCGTTGACTCTTTTGATTTTGAGTCATTTGCAGGGCAAGACCCACGGAACCGATGACTCCGGCGTCATTGCCAAGTTCCGCGGGTATTATCTTCAGATTCTCGAAGTGTTCGGGGAATACGCGGCGTTTGACCTCGCGTCTTACCGGTTCAATAATCACCGCTCCCGCATTCATCATTCCTCCCCCGATGACGACGACATCGGGATTCAACGCCATGACTGCCGTTGACACCCCCACGCCAAGATAATATCCCAGCTGCTCGAGCATCTCTTTTGCGAAAACATCTCCCTGTTGATATGCCTCATAAATGAGTTTCGCCGTCAGTTTCTTCCCTTCCCGAGACCATTTTTGAAGCAGGGGGGCTCGCCCTTGCTTGATATTCAATTCAACGATCCGCACAAGGGATGTGGCAGACGCATACGCCTCGAGACAACCCTGGTTTCCGCATCCGCAAAGCCTGCCGTCGGGTACAATGGTGACATGTCCCAGTTCTCCCGCACAATCGCTTGCGCCGCGGATCAATTCCCCGTTGATGATGATTCCACCGCCGACTCCCGTTCCCAGCGTATAGGCAAGCATGATGGAGGAGTTTTGCCCCGCTCCTTTCCAGTATTCTCCATAAGCGGCGGCATTGGCGTCATTCTCCAAGTTGGCGGGTATTCCAAAGACTTTTTCTATGCGATCCCGCAGCGGGACGTTGATCCATCCCGGTAGATTGACCGCGTTACAAACGATACCCTTCCTGGTATCGAGAGGACCGGGAGAACCTATTCCTATCGCGCATATTTCGTCTTCTGTCGTCTTGTTTTGTTTCATGACAAGCCGGATCGCCCGGAGGATGTTTTCAATGACGCCTTCCGGACCCCGATCCCTTTCCGAGTCGATCTCTACTTTTCCAACGATTTCTCCGTGGATCCTAACGAGGGCTGTTTTGATAAATGTGCCTCCCAGATCAACGCCTATGGCATATGATTTCATACCTGTGGGAAACCTCCTTGTTCCCTCCCGGGAAAATTTTTTCTCGCTTCCTGGTTTCATAGCGTTAAAATCAATTCATGTCTTTTAGGTTTTTCCTTCATAAACGTCAAGTGAATGAATAAATAAATAATTGACTTTTGTTCGATCCCGGTATTCCGTTATGTTATCTATGTATAGGAGATAGGGAATATGACGTCAAAACTGATTTACATCGTCGATGATGAAAAGGAAGTCAGCGAGCTCTTGCGCCTCGCTCTGGAAACAAGGAATTATAACGTAAAGACCGGTAGCGACGGTGAACAAGCCATGACGATGGTGAAACAGAAAAAACCGGACCTTCTTATCCTTGATTTCAAGATGCCCAAGATGAATGGCTATGAAGTCGTCAACGCCCTGAAATCTGACAAGGAATATTCCGACATTCCTATCATGGTGCTGACCATTATTACCCAGGGATCGAACAGAACGGACGAAGATTGGAAGAAGAGCCTTGGCGTCGATGACTTTATCACGAAGCCCTTCGATCCCCTCGTTGTCGTTGAAAGAGTGAAACATATCCTGGAGAAGAACAAAACGGGATAAAACGGGTCGGATGATCGGGTTTTCTATCCGATAGCGCATGGAAGAACATCTCGTTTTTCGCAAACCAATCTCAATGATCCAAAACCAACACATCCACAGCAGCCCTTTTTTTCGGGCGCTTCTGGGAATTGCCGTTTTTTTCCTCTTTGTTCTTTTTTGTATCCTGCTCGATATATCCAATTTCTTCCTGAATTACATCCTTTTTTTATTATTGGCGGCTAGTATTTTTAAACCTTTTTATCCTCTTTATCTTCTTTTTCTTCTGTTGCCGTTTTTTGGCAACAATCCCGGGGGGAAACATTTCCTTTTCTTTGTCGATCAGATTCTTTTGATTGCGCTCCTGCGTTGGCTGATCCCTCTCCTTTTTGCAAAAAAGATCGTCCTCCGCGGTGCGCGCTTTGGCGTATGGATATGGCTTTTCTTCATTGCCACGATTCTTTGCCTTTTCCCCCTGCGCCTCGAAATCCTCAATGAGATGCGCGCTATCGGGAATATCAAATGGCTTTTATATAACGTCTTCAACGCTTATGCCGTGAATTATTTCTGGTCCTTGAGGGTTCCTCTTAATTTGTTCTTATCCATCATGTTTTTCTATCATGTCATCAATAATGTCTCCGAAAAAAAACAACTGTCGAATCTGGCGCTGTGCGCCCTTTCGGGAATGTTCCTTTCCCTTGCGATCGGAATTCTCGATTTTCATAATATCATCGACCTGACCTTCTTTCGTTCCTTGAATCCCGATATCCAGCGCTTTGGCTATAAACGTTTGATGAGCCTGTTCTGGCATTCCGGATGGTTCGCCGAATACCTGTCCCTGTTATCTCCTTTTTACCTGGCGTTTCTCTGTTATCGTAAATTCAAACTGAAATTACGTCATATACTCCTGTTCACGATGATTCTCTATGGCGTCGTTTTTACCTATCAACGCGCGGGGTGGATCTCCTTTATGAGCAGCGCCGTTGTTCTGCTGTTTTTATGCGGGAAAACTTATCACTATTCATACAGGCGTCTATTGAGGATTTTCGTCGGACTTTTTGTTCTTTCTCTTGGCTTCGCGATGCTGTTTCTTGTTTTTTTCGATACAGACATGAAAATGTCTCTTGTTCACCGCCTGCAAAATATCTTTCAGTACAAAGATCGTACCCATATATGGAACCAGGCTTTGATTCTTTATTCGAAAAAGCCTTTTCTTGGCGTTGGATCGGGGAACTATTATCTTTATCATCGCTCTGCGTTTCCCCCGGATCATCCTTTTTTCGATTATGACAAGGTGACCGCGCATAACACTTATATCCATCTGCTTGTCGAAAGGGGACCTTTTGCCCTCTTGTTTTTTATAGTTCTTCTCGGTTCGGCGTTTCACTCATTGATCAAGTCGTTTGGCAGGGGAGAAAACAATCCCGATCGCCGCATGATCGTTGTCGCCTTGTTGTCTTCCCTGACAGCCTTCACGGTTTACGGCATCGCCCAGTATATGTTTTATATTCGTATCATCGAACTCATATTCTGGTTCATCCTCGCTTTATCCGAGATCGTCTCACGCGCGGAACAGGATCAATATCAGGAAAACAAGAGAAATCCTTATAGATGGCATTTAGTCGTTTTTGTCGCAATTCTATCGGTTTTCCTTTGTTTTCAACCCACATCACGGGATATGTTTTATTGGAACAAGTGTGAGCATATCGATTCCAGTTTCATTGGATCCTGGTTCGATCCCTGGGATGAAGTGACTTTGCCTTGTGAAGGAGATGTGGTGGAAACGCGCTTCTTTCTTTTCCATCCCGACGTCAAAACGAATCCCGTTCATGTGAGTCTTACGGTAAACGAGCGGGCGCTAGCCACTTTTCTTACGCGGGATTTTTACGCGCACGCCATTGCAGCTTACGTTCCTTCCAGTTTTAAAAGGCCTCTTCGCATAGGTCTTCGTACCGATCGTCTCGTCCGCATGAACGAACTTTTTCCTGAATTCAAACATGACAGGAAGCAATTCCAGTGCGTGGGCGAGAGAAATATCCATTGCAGGAATCTCGGTTTGGAAGGGGTGGGTTTTTATCCATGGGAAGAGACGGATGGGCGCCGTTTCCGATGGACTTACGCAAAACGGGCGTTGTGCGAGGTGAAGGTGACTTCACCCATTCTTCATCTTCAACTCGCGGCTTCCAATCCGGACCTCTCCCAAAAACCTCTATCCGTATCCATCGGTTTTTATAATGACAAGAACCGGACTATTTCTTCACAGGTTTTTCTCCTCGAGAAACAGAAAGGAGACAATTCTTCTCTGAACGCCGTTTTCGATCTTAAAGATTATATCGGGAAAACAGTCCGGATGGAAATAACGACTGATCGTCTCTTTTGTCCCCTCGATGACGACATCGAGGACCCAAGAACTCTGGGGATTTATGTCAGCGAACCTTTTTGGGAATGACGCTTCATCCAAAGGTGATTCACCGGGGATATCCCATGTCCGATCGAGTGAGCGTGACGGATGGCTTCCGTAACATATTCTTTTGCCAGCCCTACGGCTTCCCGCAGGGGTTTCCCCATTCCAATATAAGCCGCAAGCGCTGCGGACAGTGTGCATCCGGTTCCATGCGTGTGTGAAATGTCTAGACGCGGAGACGTATATTCCATGAATTCATCTCCATCGAAGAACAGATCGATAGAGGCGTCGCCCTTCCTATGTCCTCCTTTTATAAGGACGGCGCGGGCGCCCATCCTCATGATGACTTCCGCTGATTCCTTCATTTCTTTCAGATTCGTTATTTCCCTTCCCGTGATAACGGAGGCTTCATCGAGATTCGGGGTGACGATCATTGCCAGAGGCAGGATATCCCGCGAAAGGGCGCTTTCCGCTTCTTTCTTCAATAGGCGGGCGCCGCTTTTGGATACCATGACAGGATCCACGACAATGTTCGCCATGTTGAATTCCCGCAATGTTCCGGCGACAATCCGGATAATGGAGGCGTTGAGCAGCATGCCGGTTTTTACGGCGTCAATCCCGATATCGGAAAAAACCGATCGCATCTGACATTCCACAAACCTTGACGGCACAGCGTGAATGTCCTGAACGCCCAGGGTATTTTGCGCCGTCAGGGCGGTTATGGCTGACATGCCGAATACCCCGAGATTCTGGAATGTTTTGAGGTCTGCCTGGATACCCGCCCCTCCTCCGGAATCCGATCCGGCAATTGTCATCACTCGTATTGTCATAGTCTTTTTCTCCACTTGTCAGGAAATCGGAAAATGCCGAGTTACGTTTCACAGACGCCTTTGAGTCTTCTCAGTTCATCTTCCAGGGAGGCGCGGATTTTCTCGATCCCCTCTCGTTCTGTTTCCGGCGGCGCCATGAGGGGTCTGCCGATTTTGATCAGGCATTTTGAAAAGGGGAGGGGTATCTCGCACCGGTCCCAGGAAGGGAGGGCGATTTTCCATGAATAGTTCGCAGCGGAAGGCAGGATAACTGCGCCGGTCGTTTTTGCCAGGAGAATGGATCCTGGTTTGACCCTGTAGCGGGGACCCTGTGATCCATCGACGGCAAGAGCGGTGTTGAAGTTTTGTTTCAGTCGTTCGTGGAGATTGAGGAATCCGCCGATCGCTCCCCGGTTGCCGGAACCCCTCACTGTTCCAAATCCGAATTTGTGAAGGAAACAGGATAAAAGTTCGCCATCCCTGCTTTTGCTCGTGAGAATGTAGATTTTTCTTTTCTTGTTTTGATTTATCCCAGCGCTTGCAGTGATAAATAGATCACCGTGCCAGAATGCGAAAATTACGCCCAGCCCTTTTTCATAAGCTTCTTCGAGATATTCCTTGTTCTCATAGTGAATTCGTAGGGTCATGCTCCAGAGGCGAAACAGGTAATAAAATATCGGAACTGCGATCTTCCGAAGCATGAAATATTTGAAATCTTTTCCCCAATGGGCTTTCTTTTTGCGTTCAGGGTTTGAGGAATACGGATTACTCATTGACTGTTTCGCGGAAGGCTTTGCCCGGTTTAAACACTGCCACGCGCTTCGGGGGAATATCGATCTTCTGACCTGTCCTGGGATTACGTCCGCTTCTCGCATTCTTTTCTTTGACGCAAAATGTTCCAAAACCTACCAGGCAGACTTTTTCTCCCTTTTTCAGGGCATTTTTGACCGACTCGAGAAAAAATTCCACGGTATCGACCGCCTGGTTCCGGGACAATCCCGTTTTGTCCATCAAGGATTTCACCATTTCAACTTTTGTCATTGCATTCTCCCCATAGTTTTTCCTGTTCATATAAATCATAAAAACAATACTATGAATATCGTATCATGCTCCGATGTCAAGCTGAAAAATATAAGCCCTCTTCCGGTCTTCCGGGAGGCGCGCATCAGTTTTCCGAGTAATAGGCGGGATTATGGGGCCATACTCAATAAAAATCCTTCAAACTATCCTGAGTTTTTTCTACAACAGGGATGCGGGATGATCTTGATGCGCTCCCGATTTTGTATCCGAACGGTTTAGACTTGACAATTGAAGCCGCCGCTCCATAGCTGTATATTCATCGATTTTGAAGGTTTTTCGTCGTATATCCTTAAACGTCAACAGGCGCTCGGACAATACGGGAATCAGCATGAATCAGGTGTGATGATGGCGTGCGATTTACATATTCATTCAACCGCTTCCGATGGAAGCTTCACCCCTTCTCAAGTTGTGGATCATGCCTGGAATATCGGACTCACCTGCATTTCCCTTACGGATCACGACACGGTGGAAGGAATCGAAGAGGCGGAGACCTGCGCCCGGGAACATGGCGTTCCCTTTATCCCGGGAATCGAGATGACGACGGTAGTGGATGAGCATGAAATCCATATCCTGGGATATTTTATAGATTATCGCAGCCCTGATTTCCACAATTTCCTGAAGTTCAGCAGGGATCAGACCTATTGCCGTTTGAGCGAGATTGTCAGCGCCTTGTCGAAACAAGGGTATTCCCTCACCATGGAGGAAGTTTCCGAGATCGCGGGCCCTGGCAGTATGGGAAGACCCCATGTTGCCCAGGCAATGGTTCGACATGGATATGTCGAGAACACACAGGAGGCTTTTGAGCGTTTCATAGGTTCTGATGGGCTCGCTTATGTTCCGCCAAGGGGAGTACACTCGAAAGAAGCGTATCGCGTGATCGCGGAGGCGGGGGGCGTTTCCGCTTTCGCCCACCCGGGACAGGGCGGAAGAGCCGATATGGTTCGCGATCATGAAATTGAACTGCACAGGGAATGGGGAGCCAGGGCTCTTGAAGTCTTTCATCCCCGCCATGATGATTATATGATCAATTATTATTTGAAACTGGCGCATAAGTTGAACCTGGGAATTGTCGGGGGCTCCGATTGCCACGGCGCCTATTATCCCAAAATCCTCATGGACAGGAAACTCGTACCCGATTGGGTGGCTGAAAAGATAAGGGAATTCCATGATAAGTTATCTTTAGGTTCGATCTGAGCATGGTCTTGAAAAAATGAAACGGGGACAGAACAAATTCAAACGACGGTTAAAGGAATATTCCGAGGCGTATCTCTATCTTCTTCCCGCATTAGGCGTTGTCGCGCTGTTCTGGTTGTTTCCCGTCATTCTTTCCATCATCGTTTCCTTTACCAATTGGAAGGGATTGGATACCTGGTCCACGGTGAAATGGGTAGGATTCGCTAATTACGCCAATGTCCTGATGGATGAGGAATTCCACCAGTCTCTTTTGAATACCTTTCATTACGCCATGTACAGCGCGCCTCTGACTTTCATCGTCTCCCTGATCGCAGCCATTTTGCTCAATACCCGGATTCGAGGCAGGTCGTTTTTTCGAACGGTTTATTTCCTCCCGTTTATTACCACCTGGGTGGCAATTTCCATCTTATGGAAGTATTTCTATCATCGCGATTTCGGTCTTGCCAATTATTTCCTGAAATCGCTGGGATTGAAACCCCTGCAATGGTTGAGTGAACCCAAAGGAATTTTTACCCTTTTATTCGCCCCTCTTGGCATCGATATCAAACGCCCGCTGCTGGCAGGACCCAGCCTCGCGATGTTTTCCATTATCCTGACTTCGATCTGGAGATCCGTGGGATACTACATGATCATATTTCTCGCCGGTTTGCAGAATATCGACAAATCCTATTACGAGGCTGCGGAAATCGACGGCGCCAATCCCTGGCAGCGGTTTCTTCATATCACGTTTCCCCTCTTGTCTCCCATCACTTTTTTTATCCTGATTGTTTCTCTTATCAATAGTTTCAAGGTATTTGTTCCGATGTTGATCATGACGCCCAGCGGGGGACCCGACAATACGACCATTACGATTGTATTTCATCTCTATGAAAAGGGCTTTCAGGGACTCTGGCTGATGGGACGCGCATCGGCAGTCGCTTATATCCTTTTTCTGATTATCCTGGGCATTACCCTGATTCAGAATTTATTCCTGGGTCGCAGGGTGCATTATGAGAGTTGATCGAAACGGATCGGTTTCATGAAAAGACAAAAACAGAATAATATCACAATTCATCACGAAAGAAAATTCCTCGATCTGGTATTTGTATCGAATATCTTCGTTTTTATCCTTTTCCTGATAGGATTTCGCCTGGGGACCCGTATGAATGGAGAGTTTTCTCTTTTTACTCCCGCAAGATGGATTCTTCTTTATATCGCTGTTCTGGGTATTCTCGTTGCTTTGTCCATTTTCTGGCGAACCGGGGGAGCCTGGGTCAACCAGACCCTTGTGTATCAAATATTGCTCGCAGGATGTATTTTCATGATCCTTCCCTTTTTCTGGATGATCATCACTTCGTTCAAGACATATAAGGAAGCCATGGCTTTCCCCCCCCTGTGGTGGCCCGAAAAGTTTCAATGGAAGAACTGGGTGGAAGCCTGGAATGCGCCGAAAGCCAATACCTATGGCGATCCTCCGGTTCCTTTGACCTTCACACGGTATTTCTTTGTCAGCGTTCTGGTGGGATTGGCGACCACAGGCGGGATTCTTTTCACATCCGCATTGGCGGCTTATGCCTTTGCCAAAATGAAATTTCCGGGTAAAGGGCTCTTTTTTTATATTATTCTTGCCATGATGATGGTGCCGGGACAAGCGCTCCTGATCCCCAATTATCTCACCCTTGCCAAATTTCACTGGCTGGACCGCTATCATGCGCTGGTCATCCCCTGGCTTGCCAATGTCTTCACCATATTTCTGATGCGGCAGTTTTTCATGACCATTCCCAATGATCTCTGGGATGCAGCGCAAATTGACGGGGCGGGACGTTTTCGCTTTCTCTGGCAGGTCATGATACCTCTTTCCAAGCCCGTCTTGATTACAGCCGGTATTTTCGATTTTCTCGGCAGCTGGAATTCCCTGTTCTGGCCCCTTATCGTGGTGACGCGCCCCGAAATGAGAACCCTTATGGTGGGATTGCAGGCTTTCAACCAGGATGCAGGCTCCGATTATCATCTTCTCATGGCTGCATCCACATTCGCCGTTCTTCCCATTGTCTTCATTTTTTTCTTTCTCCAGCGATTTTTCATTCAGGGCATTGCCAGAACAGGCTTGAAATCATAGAGGGGTTGAAAAATGGCTTTTGAAGATATTAAAATCATCATCAAGACAAATGGGGAGATATGGGTGGATTTGGGGGATATGGAACCTCACAGGATCAATCATTACAAGGAACTGTTTGAGGAGGCGATCGGACCGGTAAAGGGTTCGATAACAGGCGCCGATGGCGGCGGCGGCAAGGGCGCGGCGCCTCTGCTTAGCCAGGGGATAACCGCCGATGAGAAGAAGGAAAAGGAACAAATCAAGGATGGTTGACGTTATCATCTCATTGAAATTGTTTCATTGATTCGGAGGTGTCTCATTTGAAGGTCTGTCCCCACTGCCATTTTTACAACCAGGAACGAAACAAGAGATGTTTGAAATGCGGCTGGATTTTAGACCCTGTCAAGGACCTTCCTCAATTCAAGACAGGTCTCAAATCCAGGCGTTTCCCCCTGCTGGATGAAACTTTCCGCAAAATTCTCTGGAGACTGAAAAAAATATTCCGGTCGGAAATCCCGGAAGGAATTCCCCATCGCTTCCCTTTTCTGGCGGCAGGATTGTCCCTGTTATTCGGCGCGGGGCAGGTTTACAATCGGCAATATAAAAAAGCCGCTTTTTTCTTTCTCGCCGATGTCTTATGGCTCTGGATTGTCGCAGCGACCATTACCTTGTGGTATTCCAATATCATTATATTCTTTTTCGTCGCCTTTCTTCTCTATGCCTATAATGATGGTCTTGTCACTGCCGTGAAAATAAACGGACAGCAATGGACCTTGCGATATTCCCTGGCAGCCTATTCCGCGCTTTTTTTTATTCTGGGTTTTGTCATGATTATAAGTCAGTTTTTCTTTTTTTCCATCTTCAAACTGGTTCATGTTACGCAGCCCACGCTCGAGCCATTTTTTCACGATGGAGACCTGGTTTATGTGGATTGTCTCACCTACAAATTCAGAAAACCTCAAAGGGGCGAAATAATATTCTACACCCCGGAACGTTTTTATATGGAAATCCCTTCCGCCGGTTGGGATGGGACAAAATACGCCGTTTGGGAAAGGCGCACCTTTGAAAGAATCATGGGGCTGCCTGGAGATGTCGTGGAACGTAAACAGGGAAAATTTTATCTCAACGGCAATCCCATGCCTTACTGGATGCAGCCGATATTGCCGGATAATGTGTTTCCCGATATGAAATTCGAGGTTCCGGAGAAGCGTTATCTCGCCATCTTTTCCCATTCCCCCCAGGAAATATCGCTGGGTCCTTCCTGGGGAGGGAAAAGCCCCTCTCTCCGGGCGCCTGGAGTCATTCTGATCGGATGGGATAAAACCTGTCTTGTGGAAAAAAAACAGATTTTCGGAAGAGCCATGTTCATTATCAATCCCCCCAAACATCGAAGGGCGCTTTTGTATCAATAATCTATCTTGGGAACTCAACCTGTTCGTATTCCTCAAACTTTGAGCAGGATATTTGTTCTCATCACTCTCATTTCCTGACGCGCCGAAGCGTCAAGAGCCAGAATGCTCACGAGAGCCGACCTCGGATCAATATAGTTCTTATCGTCCAAACGGATTCGGATACAAAATCTGGATGCCTGCTCTTTTTCCTGAAGATGCGTCAGATTCACAACGCTTTTTTTAAGGTCTCTCTCGATCCATCCGGACTTTCGGGGAATACGGACCTGCCATGCGCTGGATTGAATGAACGATTGGAGGCTGGATAAGGATTGGCATTGTAACGGCCGGGGTAGAACCGCCTCATAATCTGCAGCAGTGGCGGCGCTTCCCAGCGATGGATGTTTCAAAGGAATTTCTTCGATTTTCAGGAATTCCAATCCCTGGGGCGCTTGCTCCCCCATTCTGACCAGTATATCTTCTGGATCGGAGATTCGGGAAAGGAAGAGGTCGATCAGTTCTCCGGCGCCTTCATAACCCAGGGGCAGGGGAGGACCGTATTGCGCCCGGGGAAGGGGATTGAAACCCTGGGTAAACGCCATGGGGACGCCGGCGCGTTTCAGAATGGCGTGTATGGTTTTACCCAGGTCCAGGTGCGAGATCAGGCATATCGCTCCTTTTTTGGCGTACGTGATGCGTAATCGTTGAAGGGGGATAGCGGGAATGCGAGGCTTTTGAAGAAGGGGCGAAGATTCGGAAGCCTTCTTCTCATACGAGGGTGAGAGAATATTCCCCTGCCCTCCCTCACAGGCGCCGCAGCCCTGGCAACCTTCGTGAACGCAATTGGGAGTGATCTCTCCGGCAAATCCCTTTTTCCATTCCCTGTATAGAAAGGATTTATTCACGCCCGGATGGATATGATCCCATGGGAAGAGTTCGTTTTCCCTTCTTTCACGGGTGGCGTAGAAGGATGGATCGATTCCAGTTTCCTGAAACGCCCGCTGCCAGAGATCAGGACGGAAGGTTTCGTTCCAGCTGTCGAATCGGCAACCCAGTTCCCATGCCCTGAGAAGCGCCCGAGCGAGTTTTCGATCTCCCCGGGCAAATACCGCCTCCAGGTTGCTTTGGTTGATGTTATGCGCTTTGATGGTTATCCTCCTGGATTTTATCCCGCTTTTGATATGCTCGATGCGCTCCTTGAGGATCGCAGGGCTGCATTGGCTTTCCCATTGGAAAGGAGTATGCGCCTTGGGGACAAAAGGAGACAATGTGACATTGATAGTATAGATTCCCCTCTTTGCCTCCCTTGCCGCGTTTTCCACCTGTTTGATCAACCGAATCATCCCATCGATGTCCTCGATAGTTTCCGTGGGAAGTCCGATCATGAAATAAAGTTTCAAGGTTTTCCTCCCGGAAGAAAAAGCCTTTCGGATGATATCGAGAAGCGTTGCGTCGTTGACAGGTTTATTGATGATGCGTCGCAATCTTTCCGTTCCCGCCTCGGGCGCCAGCGTAAGCCCGCTTTGCCGTACCGATTGCGCAGAGTCGATCATCTCAAGATCGCAGGAATTGATCCTGATGGAGGGAAGGGAAACGCTCACGCCGCGGGAGTCGAATTTCTCCCTGAGGGCGCGCATGAGGGGAGAAAGGCGGCTGTAATCCGCCGTAGAAAGGGCGAGGAGAGATATTTCTTCAAATCCGGTATTCTTGATACCGCATTCCGCGATTTCAAGAATCTGCTCCACCGGGCGTTCTCTGATCGGACGGTTGATCATGCCGGCCTGGCAGAATCGGCATCCATTGGCGCATCCACGACACGCCTCGATTGCCAGACGCTCCTGGATGATTCTCAGGTTCGGCGCGATAGGGCGAACAGGACCCTTATCCAGCGCTATGTTGAATCGTCTTGCCTCGATGGATGGCGGGACTCCCTTTTTTGTCACCTTCATTGCGGAAAGCGTTTGATCCGAAGCGTACTCAGGGATATAAAAAGAAGGCGCATAGACTCCAGGAATATCCTTCAGTTTCCACAGGAGATCGTTTCTTGTTCCTTTTCCATTTTTTTTGAAATCCGCAACCATGTCCATGATTTCAAGCGCCACATCCTCGCCATCACCGATGACAAAGGCGTCAAAGAAATCGGCGACTGGTTCCGGCGCCAAGGCGCCCTCCCCCCCTCCGATTACCAGGGGAAACGCCTCGGTTCTATCGGAAGATTTGATGGGCGCTCCTCCGACTTCAAGCATTGTGAGGATATTGGAATAAAGGAGCTCATGTTGGAGAGTAAATCCAATGATGTCGAATTGATAAAGAGGCGCGCCGGTTTCAAGAGAGCAGAGGGGGGAACCGGTTTCACGTAACAATTTTTCCGCATCCAACCATGGGGCGAAGGCGCGTTCCGCCGCATACCCTTCTCTGGCGTTGATCCGTTCATATAGAATCCTGAATCCGTGATAGGACATGCCGATTTCATAAACATCGGGAAAGGCGAGAACCATGCGAACCAGACAGGATTCTGCGTCTTTGGCGATTGCGTTCCATTCTCGGGCAATATAACGCCCCGGACGCTCCACCTTTATGTATTCATACCAGCTAGCGGCTTTTGCGTTCATTGGTTTAAATATATTGTTTTTCCTTTTTTATGTTGAAGTCGATCTTCTTGATACGATATTAAAAACAGTTAAATAACATCGCAAGTGGAGGGAAGCAATGCCAAATTGGAGGATAATGATCGTTGACGATGAGCCAGATCTGATCAGTTTATTGACCCAGGTCATTTCCACCCGCTACGAGGTTGTTGTTGCGCATAACGGCATGGACGCCCTGGAAAAACTGGATCGGTATGAACCGGATTTCATCATCCTCGATGTGATGATGCCCCTTATGGATGGATTTGACGCCTGCGCCGCCATCCGTAAAAAAAACTTGTACAAGGACGCCCCCATCTATTTCCTTACCTCATCTTCCGATCGGGAGGATATTAAAAAAGGATATGCCCTGGGATGCAATCTCTATCTTCAGAAACCATTCGATCCATTCCGATTGTTGAAGAATATCGACTTTTATTATGAGAAGAACCCCATCCCTCCCAAGACAAAAAAGTATAACCTGAAGCAGCTTCAGGAGATGGACGCCAAACCATCTCCCCGTAGGGAATTCAAGCCCTCCCCGGAGAAAAAAATCCTGGTGCGCGTGATGTATATCGATGATAATGAGGAAACCCTGGGATTTGTTTCCTTTGCCCTGAAAAATGAGAAGGATCCCCAGTTTGAATTTGAAATCATCACCACCTCCCAACCCATCGAGGCGCTCTCTCAAATCGTTCATTATGAGCCGGATATTGTCCTCCTCGATATCAAGATGCCCAAACTGGATGGCTTTCAACTCTCCCAGATCATCAAAATCAATCAAAATCTTAAATCCACCGAGATTCAGTTTGTCTCCGCAGTGGCGACTCCCAAAGACGTGGAATATGTAAATCATGTAACCGGAAATCCTTTGCTCAGAAAGCCTTTTGAAATCAAAAGCCTTGTTCAGGCGTTGAAGAATATATGCCGGAAACCGGAGTTTCATATAAAAGAAAAACGCATCTCATACGAAGAGATACAGAAGGAATTGCGGATTGAAAAACAATCAAAAGAAGATGAAATCAGGCGTATCCAGGAACAAAAGGCTATCCAGGATCATTTGAAACCTCTTACCGAATTCTATAAGGATTTCGAGAAAAAAGAGAAGAAAAGTTGAGGGAGACATCCCGAACGATACGGATCAAAACCTGATGAATCTTCCCTTATCGATATTTCTTGAAATCCTTCAGTCGATTCAGAAAATCCTGCAATTGTCGGGATAGTTCAGTGATTTGTTTGTCAGGTCCGAACCTGATTGCGTAATACAGCCGGCTTCCTTCTTCCAGGAGGTCGTAAGGCGCATGACATTCTCTTCCCAATTCAAAAAGGAATTCTCTTGCCGTAAGATTCACCGGGCGATGAATGGTTTTCCCCGCGATCAGTTTGATCATCCGGTAGTAGAAAAGGTTGCTCATTCTTCTCAAAGGGGGGAAAAACGGCGAATAGGTCTTGCCGCGCGTTCTATTCTTTAAACGCCTGTAAAAGACAATGGCGGAAAGATTCAAGACGAAAAGAAATCCCGCAAAGGATATGATGAGGGGGTGCCGCAGATTGAGAAACAGCCTTTGCATCGCGCGGCTTTTCCTGAGCCTGATGATAAGAGGGTTCATGACTATACCGCATTTCTTCTTCATATATTCATAAGACCGCTGGATCAGCTGCGCCTGTTGCCTGTCGTTGTATCCGAAGGTGAAGTTCTCCCATTTCCGCGAAAGAGACGTAAAAAAATCCGAAATCTTCTTGAAATACAGTCGATCGGTATAAATCGTCATGGGCGCCGGGGGAGTGGGATCGAATCTTTCCCATCCATATTCCCTGTCATATACCTCTACCCAGGTATGGGCGTCACTTTGACGAATGATAAACTTTTGTTCCTTTTTGTCATAAGAACCGCCGTGAAAACCGGAAGCCAGACGGCAGGGTATGCCTTGGGTTCGCAAAAGCATCATCATACTCGTAGCGAATAATTCGCAATGTCCCTGTTTGGTCGAAAATAAAAAATCCTCGATGGGATTGTCATCCCTCAGGGATCCCACCTTCAAAGAATATTGATAATCGTTCATGAGAAACGATTCGATCCTTCGCGCCTTCTCAAATGTCGAGGATGACTTACCGGCGATCCTCGCAGCCAGAAGATCAATCTTATCCCCATCGAGATTTCTGGGAATATAAGTGAACCAGGGATTGGACAATATGGAAGATTCGTCTTCTTCCCGGAATGGGGTGGAAAGGCAATAAGCCTCGTATTGGGTGATCATTTTCGGAGGAAGGATGAAAATGGCGTCGCCATGGTCTTTGAATACGGTTTCCGACAATCCACTCTCACTTTTCAGCATGATAAGATGGGCAAGAGAGAAAATGTGTCGAGATGGAAAATCGATATATGAAATCTCCTGTTTGATTGTTTTGGGAGATTGTTTACCCGTATGTTGGAGTCGTGGCGTCATATCCGGTATTCCCGGAGTAAAATTGACGGTTCTGTTTTGAGGATCGATCGTATAAGTCTCATATTGTCGAAGTTGCTGGCTTTTAATCCAGGAAGTTCCGGTAAAAAGATCGAACGCGCCGCCCCTCAGGTAAAGATTTTCCTCTGTTATGCTTGTATCGTTGATTTTCACCTCCATGACCGGCTGGGGATTGTTCTGTATGTTTCTAAGGCAACCCAGGTTGATTTCCGTCGAGAAACCGCTGAAAAGAACCTGTTCCGTAGTGGAGGGCAGGGGAATATCAGAATAATAATAATGGCTGGATACTCGGGGAATCAGGAGAAAGATCAAGAGAGAGAGAAATACCACAAGGAAACCGGATAGCGTCATGATGCGCCGCCAGGAGGAAGGAAGCCCTTTTTCCTTTAATGACGTTTCCAGTTCTCTGAGCGTATCAACCGGCGTTGAATCCTGGATCTGGGATGAGAGAAGCGCGGACCTGGTTTGGATTTCCAGGACTTTTTCCGCCTCGAACTGGACATTCAGCCATATCAGGGCGTATAGGGAGGAAAGGATGAAAAAAAACAAAAAGAACGGGAACAGGGAACTTCTAGTCAGAACCGCCGTGATGATGATCATCAGGAATGCCAGAATCCACATCAGGAGAATATCACGCGATTTCTTGGGATTGAAGGCTTTGCTGATTTGAAGAAATCCGATCTGGTAGGCAAAAATCACATGCATGGGTTTTACCCGAAAGAAAATAAGAATCAACGTGAAGAGAATAAAAAGCGCAGACGCCAGATTCCATGCGCGCGTGTAACCTGGAAAGGGTTCCGTATTGCGGGTGATGAACCAGCTCGGAATAAGGACAAACAGAAAAAATCCAACGGCGATAAGCGAGTAATCCGGCAGCAGGAGCAGGGTTAAAAAGCCTGCGACTGTGGTTGAATAAATACCCCATTTCAACTTGAGCATGATCATTTTTGTATCAAACATACCCTATTATTTATGGGAAAAAGTGATGACATCCCCGTCGCTGATGATCCCATTGGTCGGATCGTAGGTTTTATTGATAAGGTATATGGGCAAAACATAATCCAGCGCTTCTTCCCTTGAATAATCCCCGGTTCCATCGTTGTTTTCATCGGAAGAGCTTGCCAGCAGCATGTATTTTTGTATCAGAATATCCAGATCGGAATCGCCATCAGGACCCACGCTTATGATAAAGTATTCATATTCCCCGGATGGCTGGTGGTAATAAGCATAATGTTTGATGTTGGACTGTTTGGTAAAGGGATCGCCTGGCAGGCTCGATATATATGCCGTCGGCGCATTCAGCCGGCTTAATTGCATGGGATAATCGTTGTAATCCATCCGGTAATTCTGAAGCGCTCGGGAAAGCGCCCTGTGTTCCTCTTTTACGCGTTCCACTTTTGTCCGCACAATGATGAATTTGGAGGAATAAACAAATATCAGGGAGAGAATCAAGGTGAGGGTAAGGACTATCATCATTTCAAACAGGGTGATTGCCCGTTTCGCATCGTTACCGCTTTTTGTTAAATTCGGGAGCATGAATTATACCCATTACTGAATATTTTTAATATATATTTATATGTCTTTTTGATTCTGAGTTTCAACAAAAAAATGAAGATTTCCCTGAACCTATTGTCATTTTTCAATCAAGATGCGCCCTAATCGAGATATAAAAGGAACTCTTTTCTTATATTGATGAATCCCTCCAGGCTCTTTTGATACGAGGAGTGAATCTGGGAAACGGTTTCTCCCTTTTTAATCCTCTCAATGACATTCCGGCTTCCAATCAGCCCGTAATTGGGGTCCAGTTTGTATGTTTCTGGATATAGTTTGTACAAGGCGCAAAGAATGTGCAATCCCGTATCAACCGGATCGAAATCCGCGCGATTATTCAATGTAAGCCTCACTCCATGACATTCCTCTCCCTTGAATTTACTTTCCGCCGGAATGAAGTGGCAGGGCGTGAATTGAACCCCCGCCGGATTTCTCGCCGTTAACTCGGCTGCCAGTTTATCAGCATCGATCCATGGTGCTCCGAACAATTCAAAGGGAGTGTCCGTGCCTCTTCCAACCGAAACGTTCGACTCTGACGCCTCTGTAAGGGCAACACCCGGATACAGTATCTCCTGCGTTACGCTGCGGATGTTCGGGGAGGGATTGACCCAGGGAAGCTCCGTTTCATCGAAAAACATCTTCCTTTTCCACCCCTCCATTTTGATTACCTTTAGATTGCATTGAATCCCGTAAAACTCGTTAAACATCCTGGCAAGTTCCCCTATCGTCATTCCGTGAACGATCGGCAGGTAATGATAGCTGGTGAATCTTCTCAGAAGCTCCTTATCCTGTACAAGACCGGCAACCCGAAGACCTGTTATCGGATTGGGACGATCCAGAACCACAAAGTCGATGTTGTTTACAGCCGCTTCTTCCATGCACATTGCCATGGTGGATATATAGGTATAGAAACGCGCCCCAATATCCTGGATGTCGAATACAAACGTATCGATGTCTTTCATCTGTTCCTTTGTTGGCCTGTAGCTTTCGCCATATAGACTATAGATCATGAGACCCGTTTTTTCCTCGGTCAAATTATTGACCCGTTCATCCGCCACGCCTTTGAAACCATGTTCCGGCGCAAAAATTGCGCGAATGTCCACATTTTGCGAGGAGGTCATTAAATCGAGAATCGATCGCCCCTGAAAATCAACGGCTGAATGATTGGCGATCAAACCTACTTTCTTACCTTTCAGAATGGAAAAATCGTCACGAACGAGAACATCCAGCCCCGTCAATACGACTGGCTTCTTCGGACTCTCCGGAACGACTTCCACCCTTGCGCACGATACCAGAATAACGAGTAAAAGCAGACTTCCTATATGCCATCTTTTCATGTTATGCCCTCCTCCGGCTGTTTCCTTTTATGTCAGATTCTTGACTTCTCCAAACGCATTGCATATAATATCCCATGTTTTTTCAGGATTATCCGGCGCAATGCTTGATATGTGAGAACAGGCGTCAAATCCCCAAACAGCCAGGTTGCGAATGCCGGATTGAACCGCTTCCTTTACCGCAGTTTGTATCTCTTCCTCTCTTCCTCCCGGCACCTTGAATCCCTGTATCCAGATATGCCCTTCCCTGTTCATTTCCCTGCATACCTTGTTCACCTTCCGGGAAAAATCCCCCACGTACTGCTTCACTTCCTTTTTCAAGGCGTACCAGTAAGGATCCGTTCCGAAGTTGTCGAGGTTCTCCATGGCTGCGAGCTCCTGAAACCATTCATCTTTTACCGTTGATCCGGGCAGAATGCACAGGGAATTCCTGACCCCCAGCTCATGCCCGTAATCGATCATCTCCTGGAGAAAATCGACGATGCTGCGGTGTTTGAATTCCTTCACCTCTTCCGTTTCTTCCATGGGAAGGGGATGACCGTAGAGTTCTTCGAACCTGACTTTGCAGAATTTGCATCGGCAGCCCCATGTTCCGGGGCGCCCCCCCATCCATCCGGAGATATAAAAATGAGGTTCATCCCAGAAAAGGTAGTCCGGCTCCGCTGCAACAGCCGTTTCACACCATTGGCGCATGAATTTGCGGAATTCCGGGTTATTGGGGCACGCAATACCTGCGGGTTTTCCATCGGAAAGTATCTCGCAAACCTCCGGATGCGAGGCGATATACTCGGAAAAAGCCTCTCCTCCGAATACCTTTCCTACGCCCCAGGGATCGATCTGAGTCTCGAGCCCCTGATCCCGGCTGATTTTGACGATCTCCTTCATGGTTTTGGCGTAGAAGTGATAATCATTCTCGCTGAAGGTATGAACGACATAGGTAAAATGTTTATCCACAAGGTATTGCATATCCTTTTGCGCATGGCGCGGGATGCGGTTTCCAAAATAACTCGATCCGATTTTCATTTTTTCATCCCCCGAATTTAATAGGAACGATAATTACGATTGACCTTTCCCCCGTCAATGGAAAACAAAGACGGCATGGATCTTTTTCAATATATCCTGATTTGAAATTTTATTCTTTTGTTTGATCGGGAGGCGTATTTCCATGAATCTCTTTCAATTGCCCCAGGAAGCCCTGAAGGAAGAATTCTTCGAACCCTTGATGCCGGATTGCGGGATTCTCATTGAAAGGATTATCTCAAAAGGCAATGCATCGCCACCCGGTTTCTGGTATGATCAGGATCGCGATGAATGGACGGCTCTCCTCCAGGGAAAGGCTAAAATTGCATGGTTCGATGGCAGAACCAGAGACCTTGTCCCCGGAGACTGGCTTTTTATCCCCGCTCATGAAAAACATCGCGTCGAATGGACTTCCACCGATCCCCCCTGCATCTGGCTTGCCGTTCATGGAAAATTGCGGAATGATGAATGAAGAATGCGCCCTCCTTCGTTAAACCCGAGGTTTAACTACGGAGGGGAAAAATGCGGAATGCGGAATACGGAGTGTATTAAATAACAATTCCACACTTTAAATCCCGCCGATGTCGGGACTTCGTCCTCACGCTTTCAGCGTGATTCCTCAGAATAACTATCCTGCCTTCTTATTTTTATATTTGAATTCCTTACTTCAAACTTTTAACTTCAAACTTCAAACTTTCTATTTCCCCTGCGACGCCCAGTAATCATCCAGGATCAACTGCCCCTTTTCCTGCATCCTTTTCACGGCGACATCCACAGCGCGAAA